>JAGCWD010000108.1 GCA_017962025.1 Bacteroidales bacterium | reverse complement strand
GGGCGAAGTTTGAAGGCAATCTGGTATTTCAGAATCATTTTGTCACACGATTTATCTGTTTCGTGTCACAAAAATGTGACAATTTTCTGTAAATTCCAATACCTACACCCACAATCTAGCGCAGTATAATAGTGATTTCTACAGTCCTCTGTGGCAGATTTCACAAGATTTTCGTATCTCCTATGCTCCACAAAAAAGAGTAGCATCATCTTGGTGCTACTCTTTTTTCTTTATGTACTTTTAACTAGAAGTTGAGGGCGAGACCGATGCCGTGGGGTGTCGGACCAGCCGAGATTGAAGATGAATATGGTCTCGGGGCGTAACGGCGGGCATAATCGTCAAGCATACGGTCGAGTTCGCGACGGCCTTTCCGCCATAGAGGGATTCCGGCTCCCAGGCTGCCCGCAAGTCCGGCTACACCAACGATCGTTGTCCCTGGAGTATCATTCTCAATACCTCCCAGAGCGACGAGCGCACTAATTGGAGCGACGATTTCGCATAAAAACGATCCCCAGTTCCTGTTTGTCTTTGCCTTGCGGTAGCGGCTGCCATAGATGGAATAACCGACCATGTCGTCGAATGGCTGCCAGTAAGCCATCTCAATCCCTGTTGTGACCTGACTATCAGGTTCGAACAACGGGCGGTTCATGTTGTCGTAGTCTCTTCTGTAAATGTTTTGGGAGAACAAGCTTCCTGAGATTGCCAGGAGAGCTGACAAGACAAGTATCTTTTTCATAGTGGAACCTACTTTTGACTCTTAAGAATCAAAATAAGTGCCACACCTGCCTAGAAGACCATGTTTATTGCTGCTCTCTGGGCACGCTGGCTGTGGGCTGCATTCATCTTGCCGAAGTTCCATTTGACTCCGAAGAGGATATAGCGTCCCATGACCAGACGATAGGTGTCTTCCTCGTAGTTGGCAGTGACCGTGTGGGTCAGGTTGCGGGTCTGGTTGAGGATGTCATTGATCTTGATGCTGAGATTGAATGCCTTTATGTTCTTGGAAATCTCTCCATTCCACTGCCATTCAGGAGCTCCGTAACCCTTTGCATAACCTCTGTACCAGGCATAGGCTATGTCGGTGTCGAATTCGAACTCGTGCTTTGTCCTGTAGTTGGCTCCGGCTCCTATACGGGAGTCGAGGGTGTTCATGTTGACCCTGTCATCGAGGGAGTAGCGGGCAATACGTCCGGAGAAGTCGGACTCGACCCTTCCGCTGAAACTACCGGAAGTGTATTTGAGGCTCAGGCTGAGATCGGGTGTAAAGTTCCTTGTGGTACTCTCTTCAAATCCGCTCTTTCCGCTGTAGAAGATGTCTCCGTCTTTTCCGCCCCAGAATGAGTCCATGAATGAGGAATAGTCGAAGGAGTCCTTGTCCAGGCCTTCAAGGGCGCCCTTAGCCTGGTAGCTGGTGGAAGCTGAGAAGCCTAATCCGACATCTGAAGTCAGGAACCATTTCTTCTTGGCATCCAAAGGAGTGGTGTAAGTGATCACTCCTGAAAGGCTCATGGTGTTCTTCTTGGAGTTGACAGGGATCGAATAGAGGATTCCGTCACTGTCGTACCATCGCGCGTAGGAAATCGGGTTTGTGTTGAGGTTGCCGAACAAATAGGCCATCAAGGTTGAGAATTTCTCCCGGTTATTGCTGTTCCAGCTGAGGCTCAGGTAGGTGTTGCCGTAAGGTTTGAGATAGATGTTGCCGAGAGTCGGACGCGCAGGGTCTATGATGTTCATTGTTGGAATCATGCTGGCGTTGCCCGGCCTCTGGTTGCTTCCGGAAGCTGAGGCGAAAAAGCGGTTCGTTCCAGCCGTGTGCTGGAAACTGATGTCGGGGGAGACGAACCAGTTCCACTCACCAACTCCGGTGTTGTCGGAGACGTTGAAACTCTTGGAATATGTTTCATTGAGCATTCCGCTAAGACGGGCTCCGAAGGTTAGCCAGGTTCCTTCCTTGAATTTGTACTGGGCGGTCATCCCGTACCTTTGGTTGATGGTGCGGTTGCGGGATTCCGATGAAAAATAGTCATTCCGTCCGGCTTCATCGAAGGCATCACGTTTCCTGTTATTCTTCGAATAGGACCACTGGGTGCTGGTCGAGACCGTCCATTTCTCTCCAAAAGGTTCTCCATAAGTTATTCCTCCGTTGACTGAATATGCATTGCTCTCCGAGAGGTATTTCAGGGATCGACTGTCTTCACCTGAGACCATCTTCAAGAAGCTGTTCTCATGGCTTTCTCCATCTTCATCATTCAGGGAACCATTGTAATTGAAAGACAATACCCTGTTTTTCTTTCCTCCCAAGTCCCTGAAAGTCAGGTCTCCATAGCCGAAGATGGAACGACCGGTGTCCAATGAACTGTTGTTACTTTCAGAATTGTTGATGGATGCCCCTCCCCTCATTGTTTCCGATGATGAGAAACTGTGGGAATTGTTCTTTGAATAGCTGAACTGGGGCCTGAAGTGGAACCTTACGTTGCCACTCTCCTTCTGGAATTCCATGTTTGCTGACAGGGAGTTGGCGAACTCTCGCCCGGAATCGCCTGAGGTGGAGAACAAGTCGCCGTCATTCTGGAAAGTGGTGCGGGCTGATGATGAACCGGTCTGTGTGTCACCGTACTTGTAGTTGGCCCCGACTGTCGTTTGGACATTCTTTATCCTGGATGTGTTGGCGTTGACTCCGAGTTGGGCGGCAGATGAGAGCCCTCCGCCAGAGATTCTGGTTCTTTCACCGTCTCCACTTACGGCCACAAAAACTACTCCATTGGAGTCATTTATGTTCATCCCGTTTCCGATGATGGTGAACTGGTCTTTTTCTGAATATGCTGATGCAAGCACGTTGCCGCTGTAGAGGAGACCGCGGTCATCGCGCAGAGGGTCGTCTCCGCCTCCGGCGAGAGTGGTTCCGCCCTTTATCCCGGCGTTTCCGAACCAGCCTTTCTCATATTCCTTCTTAAGACCTACATCCAGAACCTTTTCGCGGTTGCCATCCTCCAGACCGGTTGCCCTGGTGGACTCGGACTCCCTGTCGATGACCCTGACCTTGTCTACGATGGAGGCTGGGAGATTATTGAGTGCGGTGGATTGGTCTCCGAAGAAGAAGGTACGTCCCCCGACGGTAAGCTTGTCGATCTCCTCACCGTTGAACTTTACCTTGCCGTCCTCGGTGACTTCCATTCCGGGCATACGCTTGAGAAGGTCCTTGAGCATCGCGTTTGTGCCTACCTGGAACGAGGAGGCGTTGAATTCCACCGTGTCTTTTTTCACGACGATCGGGTTGCCGACATCGGTGACAACTGCGGCCTTCAGATAGTTCTCGTCGATGGCAAGCTTTATGGTGCCCATCTCAACTATCCTGTCCCTGAAATATTGCTCCTTGACGAAAGGCCTGTAGCCGAGCATTTCGATGTGGAAGATATAATTGCCGTAAGGTACTTCCTCAAGTTTGACCTTTCCTTCGGCGTCTGACAGGGTGAAATTGCTGATGGTTGTGTCCTTTGCCGGGATTACATAGGCTGAGGCGAAGGAGATAGGCTCGTTCGTCAGGGAGTCCACGACTGTGGCATGGATTTCAGACAGCCTTCCGGTCATGACGTTGTCTCCCAATATTATGACCTGGGCATTTGCATTCAATCCTATGAGCAAAAGTGTAAGTGCTGCAGCAAGAAAATGTTTCATCATACTATATAGACACAAATACCGGGCAAAAGTAAAAAAATTGCATTAAATTTGTCGAAATTCTTTATGGTAATAGTATGTACAGGCAAAAAGGTAATCCCCTTTATCTCTTTTCGATAGTCCTTGTAGCGGTCATAGGCGGACTGCTCTTCGGTTATGACACGGCTGTTATTTCCGGTGCGGAAAAAGGTCTCCAGGCCTTTTTCAAGGGAGCTGCGGATTTCAACTATACCGACGGGCTTCATGGTTTTACCAGTTCCAGCGCTTTGATCGGATGTATCATAGGAGCATTCATTTCCGGTATCCTGGCCTCTACGCTTGGCCGTAAGAAGACATTGTTCGTGGCGGGAATCCTTTTCCTGCTGTCGGCCCTTGGTTCATATTTCCCGGAATTCATATTCTTCCATAAGGGAGTTCCCACCAAGGGATTGCTGGTAGCTTTCAACCTTTATCGCATTTTGGGTGGAGTCGGTGTCGGACTGGCTTCCGCACTCTGTCCCATGTACATAGCCGAGGTTGCTCCGGCTTCCAAGAAGGGAAAGCTGGTTTCCTGGAACCAGTTTGCCATCATTTTTGGTCAGTTGGTGGTGTACTTCGTCAACTACCTTATCATCCGTTCCCATGCTTCCGATCCGGCAGTGGTGGAATGGACCAATTCGGTCGGTTGGAGGGTTATGTTCCTGTCTGAGGCTGTCCCTGCCGGATTGTTCGCCTTCCTGATCCTCCTGGTTCCCGAGACTCCCAGGTTCCTCGTTCTCAACTATCGTGACGAGGAAGCCCTTACAGTACTTTCCAACATCAACGGAGAGCCCAAGGCCCGCGAGATCCTTGCCGAGATCAAGGACACTGCAGTCGAGAAGAAGGAGAGCATCCTTACCTATGGTTTGATCGTGGTGTTCATAGGATGCATGCTGAGCGTCTTCCAGCAGATAATCGGTATCAATGCGGTCCTGTATTTCGCCCCCAGGATCTTTGAGTCCATGGGAGTTTCCAACAACATGCTCTTCACCGTGATAATGGGTGTGATCAACATCAGCTTCACCCTGGTGGAGGTGTTCACTGTAGAGAAGGTCGGAAGGAAGCCTCTGCTTATCACGGGTTCCCTCGGAATGGCCCTTGGAGCCCTTGGGGTTGCCCTTAGCAACGTAATGACCTTACCTGCACTTGTTCCCGTGATCAGCATCATGGTTTACAGCGCTTGCTTCATGTTCAGCTGGGGCCCTATCTGTTGGGTCTATATTGCCGAATTGTTCCCGAATACCATACGTTCCGAGGCTACCGCAATCGCAGTGGCCTTCCAGTGGATTTTCAATTTCATAGTTTCCAGTACCTTCGTTCCGATGTACAACTGGAGCCATTTCTTCGCATACGCCCTCTATGGAGTGATCTGCCTGATCGCTGCGGTGTTCGTCTGGAAGCTTGTCCCAGAGACAAAGGGAAAGACCCTGGAGGACATGACCGGTTTCTGGAGGAGGTTCTCAATCTAGGTTGCAAAAGAGCAAGATCATATCCGCCCTTGACAGCTTCCCGAGAGTGGAGTTGGAAGACATCCGCCATTTCTTCGGCGCGGATGTCCCTTCCCGTGTACGCAAAAGCGAGTTCGTGGACAGGCTGGGCGCCTACATAGTTGAGAAACCACAGCAGTGGCTTGGGAAAATGCTGGAGAGGGACCTCAGGCTCTTGAAACTTCTGGTCGATGCCGGCCCTGAAGTTCCGGTATATCTCGACTATCCTGACTTCCCGTCGGTCTTGGAGACAGTCAAACTGCTTGGTTCCGACACCTCGGATGAGAATTTCCGTGGAGTCTGGCTGCCTCGGGAGATGTACGATATTGTGGCGGGGCACATTGACGAAGCGCTGAGAGTGGGGGAGACCGATGGCTCATTCGAGATGGAGAGGGTTGCACTCGGATATCTGAATCTCTATGGTGTACTTACAATAGATGAGTTTTACAATGCCATGGTAGACTACTGCGAATGGTCGCAGCGGTGGAATGTTGAGACTTTTGCCCAGAAGCTTTCCGGTAGTCCTGTTTTGAAGCTTTGTCGTTTTGATATCGGTGGGGCGCCATATGTCTGCGCTCCCAGCATTTTCGATCCGGAAGAGATCGTCTCCGGGAGGAAGGAATATGATGTAAAGGAGTATCGTCAATTTTCCCCGGCTGAAGCAATTGAGGCTGGGAAGGGATCGCCGTATTTCGTTTTCGGTCTTGGTACCCCCGAAGGGAAGAGACTGGTTGAGATGCTGGTCAACCTGGGATATTCAGGAGAAGAACTTGTCCGCGAGGAGCACGACATCTGGATGAATGCCCAGATGACGGGTGGTGACGATTCTACCGAGGCGATCTTCTCTGCCGTTTCAAGGATGCAGGACAAGATAGAGGCTTTTGAGGATTACAATGCGTGCATGGAGATTGTGGCCGCCTATGCCAACAGCCTTCCGAAGTGGCTTCTGTTGGGACATTCTGCCAATGAGGTCAACTGCCTGAAGGTGATCCTTCAGTCTGAGGAAGATCCGGTGTCAGCTATGATCCGGAAGAATCCTCTGATGGGATTGTACATCCGTCCTGTACCGGCAGATGATCCCTGCCCTTGCGGGAGCGGGATATCCTATCGTTTCTGTCACGGAAGAAACCTCAGTTAACCTTTAAGAAGTTCCGGGCGAAGATTTTTCGTCCTTTGTAGGGCCTGTTCATCCTGCCAGGCCCTGATTAGTTTCGGGTTTCCGCTGAGAAGTACTTCTGGAACCTTCCAACCCTTGTAATCGGCGGGACGGGTGTAGACGGGAGGGGACAGGAGACCGTCCTGGAAACTGTCACTGAGGGCGGAAGTCTCGTCTGTCAGGGCACCTGGGATAAGCCTGATTATCGAATCGGCCAACAGGGCGGCAGGGATTTCACCTCCGCTCACAACATAGTCTCCGACAGAGATTTCCCTTGTGACCAGATGCTCCCTGATACGGTGGTCTATACCCTTGTAGTGACCGCAGAGAAGGATGAGGTTCTCCTTGAGAGACAACTCGTTGGATATTCCCTGGGTGAGCCTTTCTCCGTCCGGTGAGAGATAGATCACTTCATCATATTCCCTTTCGGCCTTCAATTCGGAGATCATCCTGTCCACCGGTTCGATCATCATGACCATTCCGGCATCGCCGCCATAGGAGTAGTCATCGACATTGGCGCGGGGGCCGATGCCGTATTTCCGAAGGTTGTGGACATATATTTCTACAAGTCCCTTCTTGACCGCCCTTCCGACGATGGAATGGCTCAGGGGGCTTTCCAGCAGCTCTGGAACGACTGTAAGGATGTCGATGCGCATAGGGTAAAAGTTTCCTTTTGCAAAAATAACTTTTTTAATTGTTTTTTTTAGGTATATTTGTAAAATGCCAATAAGGCACACAAAACAAGTGTAACTCTCTAAAGATTTGATTATGAGTGAAGAAAATGTTCCTGAGGTCAACATTACCCCAGATGTAGAGAAAGCAGCGGAAGTTGTCGCGGAAGAGGTGGTTGAAAAAGTGGTGGAGACAGTTGAGGAGAAAGTGGACGAGGAAGTGTCCGAAGTCGTTGAAGAGGCCCCTGTGGATCTCGGCAGCCTGTCGCTGGCCGAGCTCTCAGACATGTTCGACAGACTTTCGCAGGATGATAACAGAATGAGAAGGTACAAGGAAGCCGAGGCTATCAAGTCGGCTTTCTATAAGAGGCTTTCCAAGGAGAAGGCCGAGGCAGGTCTCGGAGCCAAGGTGGACGAGCCGTCCTCAAGGGAAGATGTTATCGAGGAAATCGTCCAGGCTCCAGCCGAGGAGCGCGACAATCCTTTCGAGGCCATCGAGACAGCCTTCAAGGGAGTCTATGCCAATTATAAGAAAGAGCGTGCCGAATACAATCGTCAGCAAGATGCCCAGAGAGAGGACAACTTCATAAAGAAGCAGGCTGTGATTGAGGATCTCAAGACCCTAGTCGAAAAGCAGGAAGACATCAGCTCAACATTCCCTGCCTTCAGGGAACTCCAGAACCGCTGGAGGGAGATCGGTCCGGTTCCGGCCACCAAGTTCCGGGATCTTAACGACACCTATCAGTTCTATGTGGAGAAGTTCTATGACATGGTCAAGATCAACCGCGACCTTCGCGACCTTGACTTCAAGAAGAACCTCGAGGCAAAGGAGGAGTTCTGCCAGGCTGCTGAAAAACTTGCAGAGAATGAGAATGTTGTCGAGGCCTTCCGTGAGCTGCAGAAGCTCCATGAGCAGTGGAAGGAGTTCGGCCCTGTGGCCAAGGAGTTCAGGGATTCTATCTGGGACCGCTTCAAGGCTGCCACAGCTGTGATCAACAAGAAGTACCAGGCTTATTTCGAAGGACAGAAGGAAAAGCAGCAGGAGAATCTCGAGGAGAAGGCCAAGCTTTGCGAAGAGGTTGAGGCCATCGCCGAGAAGGAAGTCAAGTCTTCCAATGAGTGGAACCAGCTCTCCGCCCAGATCGAGGAGATCCAGAAGAAGTGGAGGACAATCGGTTTCGCGACCAAGAAGGAGAATCAGAAGATCTACGACCGTTTCCGCGCTGCCTGCGACAAGTTCTTTGCCCGCAAGAGGGACTATTATGCCCAGTTCAAGGATTCCATGAATGAGAACATGGAGAAGAAGCTCTCTTTGATCGAGAAGGCTGAGGCCTTGAAGGACAGCAAGGAATGGAAGAAGACCACAGAAGCCCTGATTGACCTCCAGAAGCAGTGGAAGGAAATCGGTGCGGTTCCCCGCAAGAAGTCCGAGCAGCTCTGGAAGAGATTCAGGGCGGCCTGCGACGAGTTCTTCACCGAGAGGGACAAGAACGCCAAGCCCGAGAATGACTATTATGCCAACCTGAAGGCCAAGAAGGCCTTGATCGAAGAGATCAATGCCTACGAATCCAAGGATCCTGAGGCAGACCAGCAGGCAGCCAGGGAGTTCGCCGAGAAATGGCGTGCGATAGGATTCGTTCCTTACAAGGAGAAGGAGAGTGTGCAGAAAGCCTATTCAGAAGCATTCCAGGCCAAGTTCCCTGACTTCTCAACCAGAAGACCCAGGTCTGAAGCCCGTGGAGTAGGTTCCTCCAGGAAGCCTCTGAGCGAGAAGGACCGTCTCGTCCAGGAATACAACAAGCTCCAGCAGGACATTGTCACATATGAAAACAACATAGGATTCTTCTCCGCTTCCAAGAATTCCGAGCCGCTTATCAAACAGATGCAGGATCGCATCGATGCGGCAAAGCAGGAACTCAAGGAACTTGAAGCCAAGATTCTAAAGGCTCAGGAGGGCGATGAAGAGAAGTAAGTAATGGACAAGAATACAATTATCGGTATTGTCCTGATGGGATTGCTCCTGTTCGGCTTTACCTTCTATCAAAACAAACAATACCAGAAACAGGCGGCCTACCAGGCCCAGTTGGATTCCATAGCGGCAGTCGAGAGGTTCCGTGCCGATTCGATTGCTGCGGTTGAGGCTGCTGCCCGTGATTCTGCCCTTGCTTTGAGCGGAATTGAAGGGCAGGAAGTGGCTGAAGGCCTCTCTCCTGATGCCAAGCCGATCTACAAGGATTCCCTTCTTGAGACATCCCATTCGGGAGAAGGGGAGATTATCACCCTTTCCAATGACTTGTTCGAAGTGGCATTCACCACCAAGGGTGGGCAGCCCTATTCTGCAAAGCTGAAGGATTACAAGACTTACGGAGGAGAGGACCTCTATCTCTTCAAGCCTGAGATGAGTCATCTCGGCGTTCAGGTGTATGCCGGAGAGATGATCAACACTTCCGAGTTCAACTTCACTGTGGCTGAGAAGACTGACACATCATTAGTGATGCGTCTTCCTTTCTCAGGAGGTGGATACATCCAGCAGAGGTATGCAATCCGTGATGGTGAATATATAGTCTCCAACGACCTGTCTTTCATCGGTATGGAGAATATTATCCCCAAGAACGTGTTCTCCCTGGACATCGACTATTCGATGACCATCCCCAGGATGGAGAAGGGCTACAAGAATGAGAGCCAGTACTCCAAGCTGAACTATTTTTTCTCGGGTGAGAAGAAACCCTCTGACATGGGACGTTCCCGCAGCACCAGCAAGAGGGTGGACAACAGGATCTCCTGGTTTGCTTTCCAGCAGCAGTTCTTCTCTGCGATTTTCAGGGCCAAGAAGGAATATGCTTCAGCGGATTTCGACATCAAGTTCTTCCCCGAGGATGATGCAGACCATAACCTTATGACTTGCCAGGCCAAGGTCAGGACTGATTTCCAGCCGGGTCAGCATGAGACTGTCGTTCCTTTCGAGTTCTATTTCGGACCCAACCACTACAAGACCCTCAAGTCGTACGACCAGAAGTACGAGAGGATGATCCCGTTGGGAGGAAGTGTCGTGGGACTGTTCACAAAGTATGTGATCATCCCCTTGTTCGACCTTCTCAGGAAGTTTATCTCCAACTTCGGAATCATCATCCTCATTATGACCATCCTGATCAAGCTGGTCGTGCTTCCTTTCGCCTACAAGTCCTATTCATCATCTGCCAAGATGCAGGCCATAAAGCCTGAGATTGACAAGCTCAGTGCGAAGTATCCCAAGCAGGAGGATGCCATGAAGAAGCAGCAGGCCCAGATGGACCTTTACAAGAGGGCGGGAATCAGCCCCATGGGCGGCTGTCTCCCGATGATTCTCCAGTTCCCGATCCTGTGGGCAATGTTCCGGTTCTTCCCGGCTTCCATAGAGCTTCGCCAGCAGCCCTTCCTCTGGGCTGAGGACTTGAGTGCCTATGATTCCATTATCAACTTCGGCACCAGGGTGCCCCTGTTGGGAGACCATATTTCGCTGTTCGCCCTCCTTATGGCGATTTCGATGTTCTTCTATTCGAAACTCACTACTGCTTCGCAGCCAGGCAGCGATGATCCCCAGATGGCTTCAATGCGCTTCATGAGCGTCTGGATGATGCCTATCATGATGTACTTCATCTGTAACAGCCTGTCTTCAGGTCTTAGCTACTACTACCTTCTCTCCAACCTTATCACTATGCTGGAGACGTGGGTGATCAAGAAATGGTTCGTCCATCCTGAGGAGATCCAGGCCAGGCTCAAGGCTACCGAGGGTAAGAAACAACCCAAGAGCAAGTGGCAGCAGCGTCTGGAAGAAGCCCAGAAGATGCAGGCCCAGATGCAGAAGGAACAGGCCAAGAAGAATGGTAGAAGATAATCTCAAGAGAGTCTATAAGGAACTGCCGCCAGGAGTAAAACTGGTGGCAGTTTCCAAATTCCACCCCTGCGAAGAGATAATGGCTGCCTACAAGGCCGGACAGAGAAGGTTTGGGGAGAATCGTCCCCAGGAATACGCTTCGAAGGTTGTCCAGTTGCCGGAGGACATTGAATGGCATTTCATAGGACATCTCCAGACAAACAAGTTGAAACTTGTGCTGCCCTATGCTTCCCTTGTGGAATCGATAGATTCAAGGCATCTCCTCGACGCTGTCGAGAGATGGGGAAGTGAGAACGATAAGGTCATAGATGTTCTTTTGGAATTGCACCTTGGTGCGGAGGAAACCAAAGGAGGATTCACAGAAACTGAGATTGAAGATATTTTGGATTCGGTGGTTCGACAGGCTCACCATCCGTACCCCCATATCCGCTTCCGCGGCTTGATGGGAATGGCGACAAACACGGACGACGTGGATGTCGTTGAGGCTGATTTCGCACGCATCGAAGCCTTCAAGAAGCATCTCGACGCCAAGTACGCCCTCCCGGACTTTTCCGAACTGTCCATCGGCATGTCTCACGACTGGCCCCTGGCAGTCCTCCACGGTGCTACGATTGTCCGTATCGGCACGGCTATCTTCGGTCCAAGGAATTACTAAGTATTTATTAATTAAAAAGATAAGGCCAGCCCGTCGGGCTGGCCTTATCTTTTTGCATTTCAAAAGACTACTCGAGAGTGCCGTTTTCGGCTGCCTCGATCATCTTCTGGTTTGCGGTGATGTAGATCTCAACGCGGCGGTTCTGAGCCCTTCCTTCCTTGGTGCTGTTGTCAGCAACAGGCATGGAATAGGACTTGCCTTCGGTGGTCATACGGGAAGAAGAGATACCACAGTTCTTCAGGTAGTTGGCGACGCTCTGGGCCCTTTCGTTGGAAAGGCGCTCGTTGACTGCGTCGGAACCGGTGTTGTCCGTGTGACCGTAGATTGTGATGTCAGTGTCCTGCATGTCGGACATCTTGGTCGCAAACTGGGAAAGCTCGTTCTTGGAAGCCTGCTTGAGGTCTGCCTTGTTGGTGTCGAAAAGGATACCGCTGTTGAAGGTAACCTTGATAGCCTCGAGTCCGTTGGCATCTTCGACAGTCTCGACCTGTGCATTCTCGAGAGCTGCGAGTTCCTCGGCCTTCTTGTCCATCTTCTTGCCGATGACGGCACCAGCACCTGCACCTACTGCAGTTCCGATGGCGGCGCCGATAGCGGCACCCTTGCCATCCTTACCGATGATGGCACCAAGGCCAGCACCGATGGCAGCTCCGGCACCTGAACCGATGAGGGTTCCCTTGCCGGTCTTTGACATGTTGCTGCAACCTGAGAAGATGATTGCAACGCACATGAAGCTCAAAATAACTTTTTTCATAATGGTGTTATAATTGGATGGATAATGAAATGTCAATGATTATTTCATGATCACGCGGGCCATCTCAAGCACCTTGTTGGAATAACCCCACTCATTGTCATACCATGCGCAGACCTTGACAAAGGTAGGATCGAGCTGGATACCGGCCTTGACGTCGAAGATGGAGGTACGAGCATCGTTGCGGAAGTCGGTGGAGACGACAGCCTCGTCGGTGTAACCGAGAATGCCCTTGAGTTCGCCTTCGGAAGCAGCCTTCATTGCAGCGCAGATCTCCTCATAGGTGGCAGGAGTGTTGAGCTCGCAAGTCAGGTCAACGAAGGAAACGTCGGAAGTGGGAACGCGGAGGGACATGCCGGTGAGCTTGCCGTTGAGTTCAGGAAGAACCTTACCGACAGCCTTGGCTGCTCCGGTGGATGAAGGGATGATGTTCTCGAGGATTCCACGACCGCCTCTCCAATCCTTCTTGGAAGGACCGTCAACGGTCTTCTGGGTAGCTGTTGCAGCATGG
>JAGCWD010000107.1 GCA_017962025.1 Bacteroidales bacterium | reverse complement strand
TTCCATGACCTCGGATCATTTTTCAAATATACTAAAAATAGTTCAACCTATTATAAAAAAGGCAGAACCATATTTGGCTCTGCCTTAATTGCACTTCGGAATGAATTCTACTAGTTGTAGGACTCCTTAACGAAGTCAGACTTGAGAAGGTAGTCGGCGCACATCTTGATACTCTCCTTCCAATCACCATTGGTGTAGCCCTCAAGCTCGACGATGAAGTCCTTCATGCCAGCAACGTCAGCGTTGTTGTAGATGGCGTCGAAGCCAACCATTCCGCTTTCTCCAAGCTCAAGGTGATCCTTGATGTGGAGCATGGTGAAACGACCGGGATACTTCCTGAAGTACTCAACCGGATAGGCACGGCCCATGCAAGCCCAGTAAACATCCATCTCGAAGAAAACGTACTTGGGATCGGTGTTCTCAAGCATGAAGTCATAGATGACCTTGTCTTCGATCTTGTTGAATTCCTGGGAGTGGTTGTGATAGCCGTAAAGTATGCCGTTTTCAGCGCACTTCTTGCCAATCTCGTTGAAATAATTGCAATAGGTCTTCAGGTCTTCGAGAGTCTGGGGAATACGGAAACTGGGAGTAACGATATACTTGCAACCGGCAGCCTTGTGAGCGGCGATTGCCTGGTCCCACCATTTCATCGATTCTTCGAAGTTGCCGCTAGCCAACTCCTCAGGGGAGAGGTTATGACCGATGTGGCTTGAAAGTGACTTCAGGCCGGCGGCCTCGAGGTCAGCCTTGTACTGTGCAGGATCGACACCGTAGAGTTTGCCATCGTTGTAGCTGGCAGCCTCGACTGCGGTGTAACCCATCTCTGCAAGGGCCTTGAAAGCTTCCTCATGATTGGCGGCATAGAGATCAGGATTGCCGATGACGCTCCTGATGCTATAGAGCTGGAGACCGATCTCCTTCTTGACAGGCTCAGCCGGCTTCTGTGCGCAGCAGGCAAGCAATGCGATTGCAGACAAGAGAATAAGGATACGCTTCATCTTTAGTCGAGGATTTTGACACGGATGTTACGGAACCATACATCGTTGCCATGATCCTGGAAGCCGATGTAGCCTTCGTGATTCGGGCCGCCGAGATTGTTCAGCAGTTCGAATGCGAGAGGCCATTTCTCCTGGGAGAATTTGCTGGCCTGGAGAAGCTCGGTCCACTGAGGAGTCCAGAGATGATATTCAACGACATTCTCGCCATTCTGGCCATGGACCACGGTGCCCTGGTAAACCATGATGCTTCCGCTGTTCCACTCGCCGAAAGGATTCTGGTTCTGGGGAACTGCAGGGATCATGTCATAGAGGGAAGCGCTCTGGCGGTTGTTGTCCTTTCCAAGCTTTGCATCCGGATGATTGGCATTGTCAAGCACCTGATACTCAGGAGAAGAGATGTAAATAGGCTCGTACTGAACGGTGCCATCTTCCTTCTTGGTAGTGACTTCCTGGGCGAGGAAGAAAACTCCGGAGTTTCCACCCTTGGAGATCTTCCAGTCAAACTTCATCTCGAAGTTCTTGAACTTCTTGGCGAAGATGATGTCACCACCGTCACCGGACTGGGATTCACCGGCGCCGGTACCTGAGAATTTCAGGCAGCCGTCCTCGATTGTCCAGCGGGCAGGAACATTATCCTTGCCATAGCCTCTCCAACCATTGAGGGAAGTTCCATCGAAAATAACGATATATCCTTCGTCGTCAACAGGGAATCCTGCCAGGTCGACCTGGGGTTTCTCTACTACTTCATAAGCGGGCACAGCGCTGGTTTCTTCAGCAGCGGCAGCGGCCTTCTTGTTCTTGCATGATGCCAGGCAGAGAACTGCGGCAGCGCATGCGGCAAATAGCAAAATCTTCTTCATTATAAAACTGAATTTATGAGATTATTCGGGCATTTCAGGGAGTACGTATCCCTCACGATACTGGCGCTTGATCAAGCTGGCGGCGAACTCGCGGGCATCGACAGGATCGGAATAGGTCTTGTTGAATGTCGGGTGACCGTCCTTGATGGTGAAGCCATCGTGGATCTGGAATCTGACCTTTGCGTTGGCAGGGATGTTTGTGAACTTCATGTTCTGGCCATCCCAGTTGAGAACCTGGTTGAGTCCCTGGAGTCTGACGGCAGCGACACCGAGGTCGACCATCTCGACGAACGGACCAGCCTCGCAGAAGTCGGAGTTCGAACGGGTGAAGGTGTCAGGATCCACCATGCACTCCTTGACGGCACGGATCCAGTCCTGCTGATGGGAAACGGTGACCTCGCGGAGAAGGTGAGGGACCTCAGGCTTGCGGCCGGAGAGGAGATAAGGCTTGTTGCCGTAGCAACCAACGACCATGATGTCCTTAGTACCGTAGAAAATGCTGCAACCACCGTCGGTGTTGAGGTTGATTCCCTCAGGAAGTCCTTCGGGCCTTTCAGGCTTGAAACCACCGTCGTACCAGCGGACCTCGACCTCAGGAAGGGCGAGCTTAGGCAGGTTCTCACGGGCAGGGAAGGTGAGCTTGATCATTTCAGCGCTAGGGCAGCAGTCGGTGAGGACGGGAGTTGAGCTGGCCTGTGCCTTGATAGGATATCCGAGCTTCAAGCCCTTGAACGGTACGTGCATGATGTGGCATGCCATGTCACCCATTGCTCCGGTACCGAAGTCCCACCAGCCACGGAAGTTCCAAGGATGGTAGATCTCGTTGTAGTCACGCATAGGAGCGGGACCGATGAAGGCATCCCAGTTGAGAGTTGAAGGAATAGGCTGGACCTCGGTGGGTTTCTCAAGACCCTGGGGCCAGATAGGACGGTCGGTGAAGCAGTCGACACGGGTAACCTCGCCGATTTCACCATTCCACAACCACTCGATAGCCTGGCGGGTGCCGGGGCTTGAAGCGCCCTGGTTACCCATCTGGGTAGCGACCTTGTACTTGGCAGCAAGCTTGGTAAGGAGCCTGGCCTCATAGACAGTGAGGGTGAGCGGCTTTTCGCAATAAACATGCTTGCCGGCTGCGATAGCCTGGGCAGCGATGATTGCATGGGTGTGGTCGGCTGTAGCGATCATGACGGCGTCTGCCTTGTCAAGCATCTCGTAGAACATCACGCGGTAGTCATTGTACTTCTTGGCCTGCGGATACCTTTCGAAGATGTGGTTTGCATACTTCCAGTCGACGTCGCAAAGACCGATGAAGTTCTCAGTCTCCATTTCGCGGAGGTCAGCGGCACCACGGCCACCGATACCGACACCGAGAATGTTCAGTTTGTCGATGGGTGCGACTTTCTTTTTCTTTTTGTTGTCCTTCGGAGTTTCACCAGCGATGATGATTCCAGGGGCAACCGCCAGTCCGGCGGCAACTGCTGTTCCCTTTTTAAGGAAAGAGCGTCTTGACATGTCGTTGCTCATAACAAATTATTAAATAGTGTGTTGATTAATTGTGTTGCACATTAGAGTTCGTCGAAACTGACTTCCTTTGACGGTCCGTTATGCTCAGGGACGTCCTTGAGAAGGTTGTCTTTCATGTAGGTTATCACCTCTTGCAGTCCTTCCACGAATTTGTCGAAATCCTCCTTGTAGAGGAAGATCTTGTGTTTGTCAAAGGAAAAACTACCGTCGGCTTCCTGCCTGCGCTTGCTTTCGGTGATGGTGAGGTAATAGTCGTTATTGCCCTTTGTGGTCTTGACATCGAAGAAATAAGTCCTTTTTCCGGCACGGACCGGCTTGGACCAGACATCTTCGGTGTTGCGATCCCCGAAACCGGACCGCTCGTAGTCATCTCTATACATTTACACGGAATATTTGTAAACATACAAAAATAATAAAATTCTGAAATAGTATGTTATCTTTGCATAAAAAATTGCTCCGCACGATGTTGAACAGAAGAATCTTGAGGATTAAAGCATTCAAAGTCCTCTACAGTTATGCCGAGAATCCGTCCATGACACTTGCAGAAGCCGAGTCACAACTCGAGATTTCCTGCGAGGCTACGAGATCGTTATATTTATTCATGCTGTCCATCATTCCCTATATCACCAGGGAGGCTGCAGAGAGGATTGAGAATGCCCGAAAGAAGTTCAATCCCTCCGAAGAGGAGAAGAACCCAAATCTGAAATTCGTATCCAACGGAATAGCCCCGTTGCTGGAAGGCGACCCGGATTTGAACAAGCTCCTTTCCCGTAGGAAACTGTCATGGGAGCCTTACGATGCCTTCATCAGGGAGACTTACGATTCCATGAGCAAGAAAGACTATTTCAAGGAATATATGTCAGAACCCGGCAGCTCACTCACTGGAGATGCCAGCCTGTTCATCAAGATGTTCGAAGAAGAATTCGTGGATTCGAAGGAACTGGAGAAGATCCTCGAGGATATGTCAATCTGGTGGAACGATGACCTTGCCTATTCCCTTGGCGTCTGTTGTGACACCATGAAGTCCGTGGCCAAAGGAAACAGATGGGAGCTGCCACCCCTTTACCGCAGCGATATGGTCCCTTCCAAGTCGAAGGAAAGCGACAAGGCATTTGTTACCAAGCTCCTCAGGACATCCTATTCCTGTTATGACAAGTACTTCCCGCTAGTTGCATCAAGTACTGACCAATGGCAGGAAGACAGGCTGTTCACGACCGACACCGTGCTGATAATCATGGGCTTGGGCGAGGCGAAAGCTTTCCCTGACATGCCCGTCAGGGTTACTATCAATGAATATGTTGAAATCTCGAAATACTACAGTACTCCCAAGAGCCGTTCGTTCGTGAACGGCATACTCGACAGGCTTATCAGGCAACTTGTGGAGTCCGGAGAGATTGTAAAGACCGGGATTTTTGATTAAATTTGTAGGACACATTAATAATCATCAAAAATGAATATCCTAGCGATCACCCTTCTGCAGGCATCTGCAGGTGCCGCCCCTGCCGGAGGCGGTGGAATGTTCTGGATCATGATGATCCTCCTGTTTGTCATTATGTGGGCTTTCATGATCAGGCCCCAGCGCAAACAGCAGAAAGAATTGGAGAAATTCCGCAATGAACTCAAACGAGGCGACAAGGTCGTTACTGCCGGAGGTATATACGGAATAGTCGATGAGATCAAAGAGAGGTCCGTGCTCATCAAGGTTGACGGTGATGTTAAGCTGAGGGTTGACAAAAACTCCATTGTCAGGGACTTCACAGACGACGCACCCAAGGCATAGGTAATAACCGGGCTTCATGGTATGAGGAAGGACTGGTCAAATAGTCTTCCGGGAAGATTGAAGCTGAAAAACGGCGGGAGGGACTTCGGGGTTTTCCTGATGTCTCTCTTGCTGGCTTTCGGAATCTGGCTGATCCACAATCTTTCCCTGTCGTATTCGGACACGATGACCGTTCCGGTAATCGCCGAGTGCAACCTGGATGGCCATTCCAATGTTTCCTCAAATTCGAGTTCGATAGCGGCCCGATGCCGTACTACAGGGTTCAGCCTTTTGAAGAGCAAGCACAAGGCCAAGAAGGAGGCGGTACACATCCGTTTCGATTCAAAGGACATGCATCCGCTGGAGGGGGAGATGTTCTATATCACCTCGGCAGAACTCGGAAATTATGTATCAGATATATTTGGTGACGGAGTCCGTCTGGAGTCCTTCCTGTCCGAGTCCGTCCAGTTCCGTTTCCCATACGAAAATAACAAGAAAGTGCCGGTACAGGCCATGACTGTGGTGACTTTCAAGCCACAGTTTATGGCTATGTCCCCCATACGCCTCCAACCTGATTCCGTAACTGTCTATGGAGAGCCCTTTCACCTGGAGAATGTGGACAGGGTGTTCACTAGGACTATCGACCTTCCCAACCTGAAGTCAAGTGCTCACGGTTCCGTGAAGCTGGAGCCTATCCAGGGACTTCGAATGTCCAACACGGAAGTCAGCTATTCCCTTGATGTCTCACGTTTTGTTGAGATTCAGGAAGAAGTCCAGGTCACACCTAGGAATGTCCCTGCAGGGGTGAGGCTTTCTGTCTATCCATATACAGCCAAAGTGGTCTTCAAGTGTACCTTCCCTCTGTCTCATGATCCACGGGATGTAGTCCGCTTTTATATTGACTATCAAGAATTTGAAAAATCCAAAGGAGGACGCTGCATGGCCCATGCCACTGCTGTTCCTGACGGCGTCATCGAGTATTCAATCGATCCCGAGGTGTTTGATTGCGTTATGGAGGGGAAGCAATGAAGACGGTTGCAGTCACTGGGGGAATAGGAAGTGGGAAGTCCACAGTTTGCAGACTCCTGTTTGATCGAGGCATTCCTGTCTATGAGGCTGATGCCGCGGCAAAACGCCTTTATGCCAAGGATGATACCCTTCTGGATTCCATAGAAGAAGCATTTGGATGTGGAATACGTCTTCCCGGAGGCAGCCTCGACACACGCAAATTGGCTTCCCTTGCTTTTTCATCGCCTGACAGGCTCAGGACTCTTGAGGGCATAGTCCATCCGGCTGTTTTCAAGGATTTCACCAGGTGGAAGACTCTTCAGAGCACCAAATTCGAGGATTACTCAGGACCAAATGAATCTTTCTTCAATAAAGAACCGTTCTGTGTCATAGAGTCTGCCATTATCCTTGGGAAACCTGAATTCCTGTCCTTGGTTGATAAGGTTGTCATGGTTGATGCACCTCTTGCAACAAGGCTTAGGAGGGCCTGTGAAAGGGATGGTGTCGAACCTGAGATGGTGATAAAGAGGATGGCGGCCCAGAGTTTCGACATCTCAAAGGTGGATGCGATAATCAGAAATGAAGGATCATTGGATCAGCTAGAGGCTGAAACCGGGAAAGTGTTCCGGAAACTAGAAATGTAAAGTATTGTAAATTAATTGATATGAAAACCGATCTTACTAAAATTCTTTCAATCTCGGGTCAGCACGGACTTTCTATCTATCTGGCCCAGGCACGTACAGGTGCCATAGTCGAAACCCTTTCTGACAAGAAGAGGACGGTAGTCAATGCCAAGAATCGCATTACCACCCTAGCCGACATATCGATCTACACCACAGAAGGTGAGATAAAGCTCAGGGAAGTATTCCTTAAAATGAAAGAAGTTCTTGGCGAAGATGCCGCACCATCTCCCAAGGCTGATCCAGGCCAGTTGAAGGCCCTTTTCGAGAAAGCTATTCCTGACTATGACGGAGAGCGCTTCTACGTTTCCCACATGAAAAAGGTTGTTGAGTGGTACAACGAACTCAGGGAACATGCATCCCTTGACTTCGTGGATCCGGAAGAAGAAAAAGAAGAAGATACTACTGGTGAGTAAGCTTTGAAGTCACTTCAGATCATAACGTTGGGTTGTTCCAAGAACACAGTCGACACCGAGCGGTTGCTCGGTAGTCTTGAGGGACACTATGATATTGTGCCAGAGGAAGATCCATCCCGTCCTGTGGACGTGCTTCTTGTGAATACCTGCGGTTTTATCGGAGATGCGAAGGAGGAATCCATACAGGCAGTCCTGTCAGCAGCTGAACGGAAGAAATCCGGTTCAGTAGGGAAACTACTCGTGTTCGGATGCCTCTCACAAAGGTACATGTCTCAACTGCCTGACCTTATCCCAGAGGTTGACGGATGGTTTGGAGCCAGGGACCTTGCACCTTTGGTCAGGGCTTTGGGATGCGATCCATCCGGATATCCGGTGAGACATCGCACTGACTCCCATGCCTACGCCTATCTCAAGATTTCCGAAGGTTGCGACAGGCGTTGTTCATATTGCGCCATTCCTTTCATCAGGGGAGTCCACAAGTCTGTTCCGATGGAGGATTTGGTCAAGGAAGCGGAATACCTCGCCGGTACCGGAGTAAAGGAGTTGATACTCATCGCCCAGGACACTACCTATTATGGGTTGGATCTTTACCACAAGCGCTCCCTGGCTGCCCTCATCCGCCAATTGTCCCTCATCGACGGAATCGAATGGATCAGGATTCATTATTCCTATCCTGCTGACTTCCCTGAAGATGTGCTGGATGAGATGGCTTCCAATCCCAAGGTCTGCAAGTATCTGGATATTCCGCTTCAGCATATCTCAGACAAAGTCCTGTCCAAGATGCACCGGCAGGTCGATGGGGCGTGGACGAGGGAATTGGTCTTGAAACTGAGGGAGAAGATTCCGGGAGTGGTTCTGAGGACGACCATGATAGTTGGGCATCCTGGTGAAGGGAAGAGGGATTTTGCGGAGTTGCTGGAGTTCCTCCAGGAAGCCAGGTTCGAAAGATTGGGCGCTTTCATGTATTCGGAAGAGGAAGGAACTTTCGGTGCTGCACATTATAACGACCGTATTCCCAAGGCCGAGAAACGGAGGAGACTTGAAGAACTGATGCAGGTTCAGAGGGATATTTCACTCACATTCAACCAATCAAGAATCGCAACAATTGAGAAGGTTCTTATAGATGACTACTCTGATGGAGTTTTCGTCTGCAGAAGTGCCTTCGAGAGCCCGGACGTTGATGGAGAGATAATAGTCCGCTACACACCGGAATTATTTGATGGAATTGAGCCGGAAAACTTTCTCGGCAAGTTTCTTGAAGTTAAGATTACGGCCGCTGACGAATACGATCTCGTCGCCGAGCCCGTTAAATTGATAAACAAATGAAAAGAACTTCAATCAAAGGAACAGTACTGGTGCTTGCACTGCTTGCGCTAGCCTCTTGTGCCCCACAGGCCTTCATAATAAGGCCGGAAATGAGGGGAGCATCCAAATCTGGAATCAATCTCAACGGCAAGACCATGGCCGTGGTCTATCTGACGGGTAACGAAGCAAACTCGAATGCATTCAACGCGTCTGTAGCTGATGGGTTCGCCACCCGTTTGGAAGAAGATTATTTTGGAGGAGCCAGGGAGATAGAACTATTCAAGATGGAAGCCGTTCCCGGTGCAGACTATTCCAACAAGGACACTTTGATCAACCTTGTGCTTGAGTCTGGTAAGGATGTGGTCTTCCTGTTCGACCTGCCTGAACTCGGATCTCCCATAGTTGGAGAACCGACCAAGGTGACCGGAAAGAGGGTACCTGCCGATTCCGCTTATGTTTCCAACGTGGCCATGACCTTTACTACAAAGGTTTATGTATATGATTCCATGAACAAGGAAGACAAGGTCATGGGTTTTACTGGGAGTAAATCTATCACTACTGACATCTATAGCGACGGGAAGACTTCCAAGGACAGGATCTCACGTTCATCCCTTAAAGAGATTCCAAAAATGGCTGAAAAAGCCGGAAGCCTTGCCGCTTCGTCTTTCCTGTCCAATTGGATCCAGGAGAATTTCTTCGTAATCTATTATGATGGTGCCGAGAAAGCATGGAATACTGCTGCCGGCCACGCCTATTCATTCGAATGGGACAAGGCAATCGAGCAGTGGATGACCCTTGTAAACAGCAAGAGTGCTGAAAAGAGGGCCTGCGCCGCCTACAACATTGCACTCGGATGCTTCATGTCCGGACAGCCCGGCCTTGCTTTGGAATGGCTTGACCGTTCAGACAAGGACATGCCCGTCAGCCTGTCAAAAGAACTTAGGAACAAAATCAAGCAATACGCAGGACGCTGATGGAAGAATATGATGTAATAGTCATAGGAGGTGGCATTACCGGGGCCGGAACGGCCAGGGACTGTGCCTTGAGGGGATTGAAGGTACTCCTTGTAGAAAGGGGAGACATTGCAACCGGGGCGACCGGCAGGAATCATGGATTGCTCCACAGCGGAGCGAGGTATGCCGTCACCGACAAGGAATCCGCCACGGAATGCATCGAGGAAAACATGATCCTCAAGAAGATCGCACGTCACTGCGTAGATGACACCTCCGGACTGTTTATCACCCTTCCAGAAGATGACCTGGATTATCAGGCAACCTTCGTTAAGGCCTGTATCGCTGCCGGAATCAAGGCAGAAGTCCTGGACCCCAAGGAAGCCATAGCTCTGGAACCTTCAGTCAACCCCTCGATCATCGGTGCTGTCAGAGTCCCGGACGGGTCGGTGGATCCATTCCGTCTTTGCTCTGCCAACATGGTGGATGCAAAGCTCCATGGCGCAAAGATACTGGTCCATTCGGAGGTTGTTGGCTTCATAAAGGAAGAAGACACCGTGATGGGTGTCAAGGTCCTGGACCATGATACTAAGTCCGTCTCCGACTACTATGCGAGAATAACTGTCAATGCCGGAGGCATCTGGGGGCATAACATAGCTCTTATGGCAGGAGTGAACATCGGTATGTTCCCTGCAAAGGGTGCTCTTCTGATCTTTGCCCACAGGGTTAACGGGGTG
>JAGCWD010000106.1 GCA_017962025.1 Bacteroidales bacterium | reverse complement strand
TCTTCGGTATCTCCCCTTCCACCAAGCACCTCTCCCATAGAACTGCTCCCTACGACCAGTTCGACATGGTGATAGAGTAAGGGAATATCCACTCCATGCGTGATTTATAATCCGCTTACTATCAAACTATTACGCAAATGCCATCCCTGGATTTTCATGGGATGGCATTTGCTTAATCTCTTGATAATAAAAAAGTTGTAAATCACGCCATATAATCATGATATCATTATAATATTATTTTTATATCTTTGTGCAAAAGGATCAAACTATGGAAATGGTAATGACTACTGTGCGCCTAGAGAGTGGCGCCAAAAAGAAATTCGATTCGCTCTGCAAAGGATTCGGAATGAGCGTTAATACGGCTTTCACGATATTCGTAAATAAAGTGATCGAAGAGGAGCGTATACCTTTCGAAATTGGTGTGGCGCGCGGAGCAGGTAAAGATCTCTCAATCCTCGACAGACTCTCCGGAGCATGGGACGACGGTGTTCCTGCCAAGGATATGGCTGAGGAACTGCGCTCTTCCAGGACATTTGGTTCAACAAGGATTATTAATGACTATTGAAATGGTCGCCAAATATCTTCTGGACACTAATGTCTGCATAGAATTGCTCAAGGGCAATAAAACGGTCAGGAATAGAATCGAAGCTGTTGGACCGCAGAACTGCAGGATCTCAGAGATAACTGTTGCAGAACTCTATTATGGTGCCAGCAAAAGCACCCGTTCCTTCGAGAAACGGCAAGATATTCGTTTCCTGCTGGAACTGTTCGACCTCGTACTGGTTTCCCCTTCTCTTGCTGAATATGGAGAAATCAAGGCCTTCCTGGAAAGGAAAGGCAACCGCATTGATGAATTTGACTTGCTGATCGGAGCTACGGCAATCGAAAGAGGCTACACCCTCGTCACCAACAACACCAAGCATCTCTCCCGCATCCCAGGAATCATGCTAGAGGACTGGACAGAGTAATAAAGCCAGCCTGCCTCTTAAGCTCTCGGTGCCATTTACCCCGAATAATGCTGCCTAGACCTATCATTTGCCCCTCCCTGGCAGCAATCTAGCCCCTTATTGACACAAAAAAAGGCGCCCCGAAGGTCGCCTTTCATGTTAAAAGTTTTGGAATGATTGCCAGTTGTTATTATTTTCAACTGTTTCTTCAACTGAGTCTGGTAAATTCTCAAACAGGTCAAAACCCGTCCAGGACTCTATTTCATTCACACTTACAGCGAAATTAGCATAAGTAGAATTAGAATAGGCTTTGTGTTCGAACCAGAAACCAATAGAAGAGGCAGACTTGAAAGTACCGTCAGAGTCGTATTTAACCCTCAAAAGCACCTTCCAGTAATAATTAGGGACAGGGCACTTCTTTGAATCATATGCTGGTTGTATCCAAGTGACACTCTTATTCTCGCTCCCTTTTTGGAAGGCAGCTCCCGTGGCAACATAGACAGTCTCATCCTTGCTTGTTACCAGATTCCTTACCGCTCCCTCAAGGCTATTCCAGATACCACCATTGAATCCATACTGGATTTGCGGGGTACTATTGATGGCATAGTAGGTCTGCTGTACCATCGTTTCATTATACTGCCGATCCGCATCAGGAATCTGGTGACCTCGAGAATAAATGTCACTATCGCCATAGTCTACGCCATAACTCCCAGACCAGACATTGATTTGCTCATCGACTGTGAATCCTGGCGTTGACTTCCAACTGCCACTATGCTTATTTGATCCTGTACATGTCGACTTGTCAAGTGGATATGCAATCCACAACGAAGTGTACATGCTCTTATCATACAAGTAAGTGTAGTTCCGATCACTTCCATCATAGAAAGTCCCGGAGGTGAGGTTACTGCCGGTCGTTACTGCCGGCAGCTCCCACCAAGTCTCATCCGTGGTGTCTCCACCCCCGGGGGTATCGCCCCCGGATCCGCTTCATTCAATTACTACAGTAATACTGAACAGACGGACATTATAGGAAGCTTCCTTCTCATGAACTATTTTCACCCCATAAGCCTCAGCCACATTCGGAATAGTAACTACGAATTCAGTTCCGTTTTTGTCTGCTATCTTTGTAGTAACGATAGTTTGAGTCGATGCAATTGCATTTCCTTCACCATCAATCAAATAAGCAATGACATTATTGGCAAGTGGATCTTTTGCCGTACCACCTCCGACTTTAGCTGTAAGTACAACGGACCCCGGAGTTGAAGTGAAGATTGCAGAGCCATCAGTTTTAGTAATTGTAACATCTAATCCTTCAGATGAACTCTTATCTTGATAATATCCATCAGCACTCTTGGCGGTACCCGGAGTAAAGGTATAGCCATCAGTAACAATATCAGTGGTACCACTCCTGGTCCAAGAGAATTGGATGGAATCATCACCTCCTTGCTTCTCCCTGAATGTAACGGTAACAATTACCTCTGCAGCAGGCATGGTGAACTTATTGTTGGTAACAGTCACAGCGTTGCTGGAAGCGTCAACAACACTCAAGGCATCCAATTCATACCCCTCTGCCGGAGTTACGGTCAGCGTTATTTCCGCACCGGCAACCGCCTCAGAGGCACTAGCCACGACAGTGCCATTTTCGGAAGGATTCACCGTGATGGTGTACTTCTCAGCAGGTTCTTCTTCCGTCACTCCATTTAAAGAATACAAATAAGCCCCGTTTCCAACGGTCTCGGGTGTATTGTTTTGGTAGTTCATCAACTTACCATAGATAACCACCTCGTCACCGACCTTGATATCGGTTTGACCCGTTTCGAACTTCTTGTTCCCGAGATACAGGACGCGGAAACAGTAGAATTCATTTACAGTATTGCCATCTTCTGAAATATAGAAGGAAGCATTGCCATAGGTTCCTCCCTCAGTATAAGTGCCGTTATTGGCGATGCGGGAAATCTTGCCCTGCACATATACACTGTCAGTGCTCTCATAATCCGTGTTGGAAGTCCAAGTCAGATTCTTTACGGCATCAATTGCACCCAGGGCGTTGTACGGATCATCTAAAGTACCGGCTCCACTAGCACTAGTATCTTCCTCAACCCAAGAATAAGGATACAGGGTAACCGGCTTCTGCGTTGCGCTGCCATAGCAACTAAAAAGAGAACTGCCGGAATTAAATTGCATAACATTACGGTTCGAAGATTTCGAAGCCTTGATTGAGAAACTTCCATCGGCCTCTTTTTCGACTGCCCAATAGTAATCATTTTCACCAAGAGTAGTCGCTCCCTTTAACTGGTTGGAAGAAGCACTGGCAGCATACAGATAATTACCAGAAGCATCCTTGATTGTATAAAGGTCAGCATAGTCTCCCTCGGTCACCTTTTCAAGATGCATCTTGATTCCATCCACGTTAGAAGAGGTGATCTTTTCATTACCCGCATCGAGAGACACACCAAGGGCAACAAGATTATTTCCAGAGGCATAGGCCTGGGCAGCAAAAGCGTTATCCCCATTTACACCAGTAATTACCCAGTCGCCACTATAATCAGTACTAACAACTTGGTCACCGGCTGGGAGCTTGACAGAAAATCTGGAGAACATACCAACCGTGAAATTTACCGGTCCGAATGTCTTTGTGTATGTATACTGGTCAGTTTTTACAACAACAGTCAAAGTATGCCCCTCTTGAGGTATAGCTACGAAATAAACAGGTAACTGTCCATCATCACCTATAATAACATTGTTATAAGCAAGGGTAATGGTATTAGGTGCCTGTCCTTCCATGGCCTCACCATTATAATAACCGACTAAATTTTTATCGGAAGAAACAGTGATTTCATGTACCTTCTCTCCTTCAATCATATTCTTAAGAGTCATTTTGTTGATGGTAACTGGACGACGGAAGGTCAAAAGTTCCTCTTCAAGCCCATCCACCGTAACATCGTCAGCCACAAGAATATCCGCATTAGGATCGAAATTGTCTATCTCAGGGCTCTGGTTAGGATTAAGCTTGGGTTTGTTTTTGTCTGTCAATAATCCAGCAACGACCGCACGCAATGTAGAGTTCTCCTCCACCGTGGCAGTAACAGTCAGAGTCTTATAGTCAGATGAGATATTGACAACCCTATCAACAGGAGTAAAAGTATCATTGCCTTTGTCATCTTTTCCGACAACAAACAATTTAAGATTCTCTTTATCTTCAGCAGTCCACTTGAATGATACCTGGCTACCTTCCTCGACGGCTTCAGTTCTGGTGTCAATACCAGCCTTTTCGGCCCTAAGGGTTACAGTTACGAGATTATTATTCTCCTCAACGGCTACTTCTTTCTGGCAGGAAGAGAAGGAAAGGGCTGCAAGAGCCACGATCCCATATAGCAAAACTTTTTTCATCGTATAAATTAATTAATCATCACCAAAACAACCTTGGTCATCATACCCATTAGTAGGACCGGCCTCACCAGGAGTCGGACTTCCTTGCATTAAAGCAGAGTCGAGCTTCAACTCGATCAGTTCCGCGTCGGGAACTTCATACATTAGTTTCTTTTTCATACGTAATTGTGATTTTATAAGTTATTAATTATTGCCCATTTTGGATTTGCCCATATAATTTGCAATTTTAGAAAAAAAACAGAGTAAATCCAAAAAATAATCAGGTGAATTTCAAACGTTTTTGATGACTGATTTTCTTTCTTCTGGTTAATCGGCCTCAGAGGGCATTCTGTGGGGTTCTTCCTAAAGGAAGACCAGATTAAAAAGATATCAACTGCGTTGTGAACAGCCACATACAATAATCCCGGCCTTTCGAAAAGAACAGGGGCCGGGAATATTGCTCAGGGACTGGGGGAACCAAGTCCCTTCGACAGGCTCAGGGACCGCAGAAATACCCAATCCTACTTCACCTTAATCTTCAAACACCAGATATGCTCGCAGGGGAGCTTGCGCCTTAACGATTCAGGGATGGTAACAACCACACCTTTGCCGT
This sequence comes from Bacteroidales bacterium, assembly GCA_017962025.1. Classification (GTDB taxonomy): domain Bacteria; phylum Bacteroidota; class Bacteroidia; order Bacteroidales; family UBA932; genus Cryptobacteroides. The sequence continues at coordinate 8,380 of JAGCWD010000106.1, read as the reverse complement.
CGGGGGATGCCTTCCACTTAAGCGTCTGTTTGGAGCCGAGCATGGTCACACTACGTGAAGATACTGGCACGAACGAAGGGATGGAAATCTGTGCAGGCAGAACTGCATTATTCTCATCCTCAGGGATATAATAAGCATAGACATAATCCCCTTTTGCAGTATAGTACACCTGTCCGTCCTGGTAAGGAGCAACTGCCTTTGTGCCATAGACGCCTTCAGAATTGACCTGCATCCAGTCACCAATATCGTGCAGCCTTTCATAGGCGATATCCTCCAAGGTACCGTCAGGTTTAGGACCTACATTGAGAAGGAAGTTTCCGCCGCGGGATATGATCTGAACCAGCATGGTCAGTATGGTCGCCGTTGTTTTATATTCAAGGCCAGGTCTGTAGGACCAGCTGTAAGTCATTGTGACACAGGATTCCCAAGGGTAGTCAAGAGCCTTCTCAGGAATAGTCTGCTCAGGTGTCTGGTAGTTTTCATAGATAGTGTGCTCTCCCCTGGCTACCATGATGGTACCAGGCTGGTTTCCGCGCACGACCTTGGCAAAGCGTTCCCAGTCGTATTTGGCCTCCTTGCTGTCATCTGTAACCGGCATATCGTACCACATCAGCATCAGGTCGCCATATTCACCGGAAGTGAGTTCATTGAGCTGAGCGGCAATGAAATCCTGGAACGCAGCCCATTTCTCCGGATGGTTTGCAGCGACATAATTCGCCCTGGTACTCTTGGGAGGCAACCTTCTCCACCAGAAGTCGTCGTTGTGCCAGTCTGGAATCGAGAAGTACGCACCTGCCTTTATGTCGCGTGCCCGGAATGCATTGAATACCTCCTTGGCAATGTTGGCGCGGGAATCAGAATGGAATGCACATCCTTCATCAGTCACCTTGTAGTCCGTCTGGTGGGTGTCGAACATGCAGAAACCGTCGTGGTGCTTGGTGGTGAAAACGACATATTTCATCCCGGCGTATTTGGCAGCGTCAGCCCATTTCCCAGGATCGAACTCAGTCGGATTGAATGTATCCTTAAGATGCTCATATTCCTGTAGATATTCGAAATATGACATATTCCTCTCATTCCTTGCCCTGTACTGCCAGGTGATGTCGTCCGGAGCCAGGGACCACGACTCAATAACTCCCCACTGGCTGTAGGCGCCCCAATGGATGAACATTCCGAACTTGAGGTCCTGCCACTCGGCAAGGTTGGCCTTGACATCCTCCTCCACGGGAGGGATGTACTGTCCGAAAGAGTTAAGCGACATGAATATCGCTACGAGGATGAAAACGGTTTTCTTCATGACGGTTATAGTGCTGTTAATTAGGATTCACTAAGATTCACCACATCGTCTGCGATGCGGATTGCGGCGGGACGGTGTGAAATGAATACGATTGTCTTTGTGCCGGCCAGATGGGTGTGGATGTTATTCAGCAGACGTTCCTCCGTCTCGGTGTCAAGTGCCGAAGTCGCCTCATCCAGGATCATTATTCCTCCCCTGTGGATAAGGGCCCTTGCAATAGCTATCCTCTGGCACTGGCCCTCGGAAAGACCGGTACCGCTCTCACCGCAGATGGTATCCAGGCCATCAGGTAGGTCAAGCACGAATTCCGCAGCGGAGACCTTGAGTGCCTCGATTATCTGTTCATCAGTCGCCTGTTCATTCACGAGGAGCATGTTCTGACGGATGGTTCCGCTCAGAAGGCTGTTTCCCTGCGGGACATAGGTGAAATTGCGCCTGGTGTCTACATCTGCGATGTGAGGATTGCGTCCCTTTCCATAAAGGCTTACAGAGCCTGAGTTAGGCTTCAACAGACCGAGCATCAGGCGTGTGAGGGTACTCTTCCCCACACCGGTAGGGCCAGCCAGGACCGTAAGGGTACCGGGCTTGAAGTCGTGCGAAAAGTGATTGAGAATGAGCCGTTCTTCGGCAGGCCCGGGGGTCGTGTCCGTATTCGGTTTACTATAGGCGAACGAGACATCCGAAACGATGATTCCCGGAGCACCGTCATACAAAACATCTCCGTGGTATTTCTCGACCTTGAGGTCCTCGAGTTCGAGGATACGCTCAACGGATGTCAGTGCCTTGATGAAGGCCGGAACCTGGCTTCCAAGACTGGCGATAGGCCTTTGGACCTGGCTGACCAACTGAAGGAATGCGGTCATCATACCGTAGGTCACAGCCCCGGACTTGATGCCTAAGATTCCCCAGATGAAAGCTGCCGTATAGCCTCCCATGAAACCGAAACTCATGAATCCCCGGGCCACGGCGTTGTAGTTCAACCTTGTGATTGTCAACTTCTTGACCCGGTTCTGCAGCCCGTCGAGACGGGAAACCACATTCCCGACGCCGAAGAGGGTAAGCACCAGCACACGGTTCTGGAGGTTCTCCTGCTCGAGTTGCTGGACCTCACTGTCAAGCGAACGTATGTCCGAAGTCAGTTTACGGATCTTACCGAAATACATCTTCGAGCCTATCACCGCAGCTGCCATGAGTATGATCAGCACCCAAAGGAGTGAGGGTGCCAAGGTAAGGAGATAGACAGATGCAGCAATAAGTTGGATTACTGTAATTATCACATCAGGGAAACTGCCGCAGATCAGGTCTGTAAGGACACGGATGTCCTCTTCGAGACGGTTTATCGTGTCGCCGGACCTGAAGGTCTCACGACCGTTCCAGCGGGAATTGAGCACATGGGAGAACATGCCCAGCCTGAGCTGGTTCCTCGTCTTGATAGTATTGTAGGAGCCCCAGTAGTTAGCCAAAAGACCGGTTAGAATCTGGACCACGATGATGCCGATCATGATAAAGATATGGGTCTTCAAATCAGCACTACTTACCCCGGTAGCTATGTCCACTAGGCGTTTGCAGATCCACACGAAGGACAGGGACGCTGCAATGCGCACCCCACCTATGAGGACGGTAACCAAATCCCTCCCCAGTACCGGCCTGGCCATGCGCCAAAGCCCCTTCATGCAGGTCTTGAAATCTTTCATCGTCTCAGGTGCAATAAAACTATTCGGAAACTATTCCGGCTTCAATCCACTTGGCGGCAAGGGCGGCTGCATCGGCTGCTGCCTGCTCCTCGCCAACCTCGTACTTGTCAGTAAGAAGTTTGGTAAGGTCCTCGACAGTGAAATCCTTTCCCTCGACGCTTTCCCAAAGGTAGGCGGCTGTGGGGTTCAGGGACACCATCTTGTTGAAGTTGATCTGGGCTATTCCTTCCCCAATCACAATGTACTCCCCGACAAGGGGTCTAAGGACAAAACCTTCGATAATCCTCATAATATAACTCTTTTATAGAATGCCAAAATATATCTTCTCAACGGGCGGATCGATCTCCAGAACCTTCCTTTCCCCGGCTTCACCACCTTTCCGTTCTCCTTGTGTATCTCGGTCACTATGCCGATCACATCACTCGATGTACAAAATTCCTTCCCTATGATATTGCCGTCGCCCATGAGGGTAACCCTGTCGCCGTCAAGGGCGAAGATCCGGTGCATTATGTACTTCGGACCTATCTTTACAAGGATAATATCTCCCACTTCCAAAGGCCTTGACAATGAAGCCAGTACCACAGAATCACGGCCGTTCTTTATGAATGGCAGCATGCTGTCTCCTTTTGGTGTGAAAAGGACTTCCCTGCCCTCGTCAAGCAACATCCGTACCGCCATGAAGTAATTGTCGTCCCCGATAGTCCTCTTGTCAGAGACTTCCCGGGAAGCAGGATTCTTTCCCAGTAAAGGCTGGACGACACGGCGCATCATCCTCAGAATCCATTCAGCGACCTTACGCATTTCCAAGAACCTCTTTGGAACAAACTATCGCAGCCTCATCGTCAGGGAGGCAGTCAAGGACATAGCAAGGGACAAGCTGTATCACCGTTGACAGTGTGGAATAGAGCCCGTTTCCTATCCTCTTGATAGCCCTTAGGCCTGATGACGAGGAATAAACCGAAGCAAAGGCCTCAGGAACGGACATCCTGTGGATAGCGTCGTACGGCGCACGATTGATGCGTACAAAGGCTCCGACAGGATAGTCTTCATTGCGGTAGCATGGAGTCTTTCCACTCCATGGGCTGCCATAGACCCTGGCCTGGCCATCCACTACCCTGACAATGGGATTGTCATCATTCAGCAGATGGGTTCCGGGAATATTCTTAAGCCAAAGGCGGCTGTGGGTGCTCTTGCCGGTACCGCTCTTCCCAAGGAAAAGGAAACCCTTCCCATCCTTGACGGTGACAGAGGCGTGCATCTCCAGAGTATCCAAGTCGGCAGTTCGGAACGCATACATCAGCATCAGGGCGTTATTGACACAGAATCGCTTGTCTTTCTCCACCATGAGTTTACCGTGAGTGAAATCAGGGTCCACCCTCATCCAACCGCACACCGGGACATCGCCGAAAGGAGCCATCTCGAAGAGGTAGCCATCCTCGATGTTGTAGATATCGATCCTCTGCTCGTAAACATCGGGATTGGAAACGTAAAGCTCCTTCTTGTCGCAGGTCTCGACCTTTTCTACAAGCTCGAGGGTGAACACGGGATCGGGAATGACCTCGCATTCGAACGGTGAATAGTTGTCAAGGACGTTCCAGAGTTTCTCTCCTTCATCCATCTTCAGGGAGAAAATATGTCCCGCCACCTTGTATGACTTTTCCTTGGTCTGCATATCGACTTTTATATTCTGCAAATATATAAAAAAGTTGTACCTTTACCTTGAGTAATAACCGCCAATGAAGAAATACGCCGCCATAATCCTTTCACTTTTCTTCACCTTGCTTCCGACAATGGCAAGAGAGGACATCAGGACTGTGCGCGACCATCTCGACAAGGCCTTGGAGAACCTGTCCAAGGATCCTGCGCAGGCAATCTACTACGCCGGACAGGCTCTGGCAACCGCCACCTCCGAAAAAGAGCCGGCCCTGATAGCCGAAGCCCAGTATCTGATCGCCAACGCCTATATCAACATGGGCGACTATGTCAAGAGTTATGAATATCTTGTCGAGGCTGAAAGGAACTGCCCGGAAGAAAGCCGGCAACTTAAGGGAGACATCTACCTCAGCATAGGCTATTCCTATCAGAAAATCAAGGACTTCGACAATGCATTCAAGTACCTTGACAAAGCCCAGGGAATCTTCGAGGAGCTCAGGGACACCGTCTCGATCGCCAGGTGTGCCAACAACAAGGGACTTATCTACATCGCCATCCCCGACAATGCAAAGGCCGGGGAATATTTCGAAGAGTCCCTGAGGCTCAACAGGGCAATCGGATACAAGGCCGGAATCGCACAGAACCTGAACAACATGTCCTTCATCGACGCCGATCCGCAGACCACAGTTGACCAGCTCAAAGAGGCAATATCCATCAATGAGTCGATGGGACGGACTTGGGTACTCGGTGAGAACTACAACAACCTTGGTTATCAGTACAGGAGACTTGGAGACTACCAGGGAGCTCTCGATGCCCTCTCCAAGGCCAAGACCTACGCTGACATGACCAATGCCCAGGAGCTTACGATGGACAATGTCCGCTACCGCTCAGAAGTCTATGCCGACATGGGAGACTACTCCAGGGCTTACTCCGACCTTAAATCCCTTCTGGACCAGATTGAAAGCCAGGACATGGCCGGAGGTCTCAAGAATATCGAGGTTGACCTCATGGAGAAGAACATCCAGGCAGTCCAGAAGGAAAAGGAGCAGAATGAAAGGGAGTATCGACTCAGAAGACAGATATCCCTTGCCTTGATTGCCCTGCTGGCCGCTGTCTGTGTGGTAGTTGCAGTCTCCTACAGGGTGTTCCGGAAGGCTCATCAGAAACAGAAGGAACTGATGCAAAGGGAACTGGACCTGAAGAAGAAGGAGTTGGACAATTTCGCGATCTATGTCAGGAGCAGGAATGAGATCCTGGCAGGAATCCAGGACAGGATCAAGGAAGCCTATGGGATGGATGGGTCCGATGCCACCAGACATCTCAAGAAACTGAATTCTAACATATCCCAGTTCAACAGGACAAACGAAGAGGCAGACAAGATGATAGATGACATCAATTCCGGTTTCATCTCAAAGCTCTCGGAACTCTACCCGGATCTTTCCAAGTCTGAAAAACGCCTCGCTTCCCTACTCAGGATTGGTATGTCCTCCAAGGAAATCTCCCTCATGATGTCGATGGAACCGACGTCAGTCGACATGGCAAGGTATCGTCTGAGAAAAAAGCTCAACCTGAATGCGAGCGACAACCTGACCGAATTCTTGGGGAAAATCTGACCGTAGAGATATATTATTCCCTAATCATTTGATTATCAAGCTCTCTTCATTGTGAAATGTAGAGATTGAAAGTGCTTGTTACCCCATCTTTGTAGAGATGGAAAGGATATCCTTTTCTTGGCGCACTGCCACAGGCCCGATAGTTTTGCCGTCGAAAGCCCGGCATCCGGGCCCCACTTAATTATAACGTAATTACATGAAAAGGATTCTGTTTACCATCATCCTGACATTGGCAGCCACCCTGGCAGGGGCTCAGGAATTCACCAATGTCAAGGGACAAATCAAGGACGAGACAGGTGCAGGCGCAGTCGGTGCCTATGTACTCGTCAAGGGAACCGGCCAGGGCACAAGCACTGACCTGGACGGTAACTACTCCATCAATGTGACCGGCAACGACATTCTGGTCATCTCCCTGATCGGCTACAAGACCGTAGAGGTGAAGCCCTCTGGACCGGTCCTCAACCTTACTCTCGAGCCGGATACCGAGATGCTGGACGAAGTGGTCGCCATCGGTTACGGAACCCAGAAAAGACAGGACGTCTCCGGTGCAGTCGCCTCGGTGAGTTCCAAGAAACTGGAGAAGATTGCAACCGAGGATGCATCCACTGCCCTGCAGGGAATGGCCCCGGGACTTTCAGTGAACTTCTCCTCAGGAGCTCCAGGCTCTGAACCAGCCATGATGGTCCGTGGAGTGACTTCCTGGGGATCGGACAACACTCCCCTGGTTGTCATCGACGGTGTACCGGGATCCATGTCCTATCTGAATCCGGAGGACATCAAGTCGATTTCAGTCCTAAAGGATGCCGCCACCCAGGCGATCTACGGGGCCAGGGCTGCGGCGGGAGTCATCCTGGTCGAAACGAAAAGAGGAGAGAGAGCATCTGAACCAAGGATCTCCATGTCAGCATATTACGGAATCGACGACCTCCCGAAAAGAATGGAAATGTGAAACTCTGCCGAATTCGTAAAGGTAAGGCAGTGGGCCCTTGAAAATGCCGGAGAACCCCAGGAAAGATGGCCTGCATACATTGCTGCCTATAAAGCCGATCCTTCGAGGTTCGCGGATACTGACTGGCAGAAAGAATACTACCAGGTCGGCCTGTCCCAAAAATACGATGTGGGCTACGTTGCCGGCAACAGTAACATGAACGTGGCTTTCTCGGGATATTATTCTGAAATAAAAGGAATAGCGGTTGCCACCGGTTCCGACAAGTATGGTTTCAGGCTAAATTCAGATGTCAGGAGGGGTCGCTGGACTATCGGAGAGTCAATCAATTTCGGACATGAAGACATCACTCCCGTCGAGAGTTCCGGATTCGACACGATGTACCAGGTGACCAACATTGAACCACTGATGTTCCTCTATGATGAGAACAATGACGGAGGTTACGGAGGAGCAGTGGCCGGAATGGGAATGTCTGACGCAGGTAACCCTGTGGCTTTCAACAAGCTGATCGACACCAGGCATCATTATGACGGCCTCTCGGCCTCAGGTTACATCTCCTACTCCCCTGTCACCGGCCTTGTGTTCAAATTCCAGGGAAGTGACAACCTGAACTTCTCCCACACTAAAGCATTCACTCCCACCTACCAGATTGGAGCCCTCAAGCCCAATCCGGACGCCTCCCTGAGCGAATCCAGAAGTATGGGAAACCGTTATCTTCTGGAACTGACCTCTAACTATGACAAAAGCTTCGGCGGGCTTCACAATGTGTCTGCACTTCTGGGAGTCTCGCAGGAGAACTACACTTTCTATGACATGACTGCCTTTGCAAAGAAATTCGAGAACAACATGATGACATATCTCGAGCATGGGCAGAAAGACTTCGCAGTAGGAGGCGGCCACCACCGTTACGGCCTCCGTTCAGCATTCGGCCGTCTCGGCTACAATTTCGCCAACCGCTACATAGCCATGTTCTCCGCACGTTATGACGGCTCTTCAAGGTTCGCAGAGGGTAACAAATGGGGTTTCTTCCCATCAGCATCCCTTGCCTGGAATATTGCCAACGAGAAGTTCTGGGAGCCATATTCAGGCACTGTTTCTACTTTCAAGCTCCGCCTCAGCTACGGAGCCCTCGGAAACCAGGGAATCGGAAACTACCAGTACATCCCTACCCTGACTT
>JAGCWD010000105.1 GCA_017962025.1 Bacteroidales bacterium | reverse complement strand
GTCAATCCTCAGGTCCGCGATGTCTTTGTGCAGAGGGCCCAGATTATCTCCACCATGAGGGAGTATTTCAATGAGGCCGGCTGTCTTGAGGTCGAGACCCCCATCCTCCAATCTATTCCTGGAGGAGCGACTGCCCGTCCGTTCATCACCCACCACAATGCCCTTGACATAGACCTCTACATGAGGATTGCCAACGAGCTCTACCTCAAGAGGCTGATTGTCGGAGGCTACAGCGGAGTCTATGAGTTTGCCAAGGATTTCCGCAACGAGGGAATGGACAAGACCCATAATCCGGAGTTTACCTGTATGGAGATCTACGTAGCCTACAAGGACTACATCTGGATGATGGAATTTGTCGAGAAGATGCTCGAGAGGATTGCCCTGAAGCTCCATGGTACCACAAAGGTCAAGATCGGAGAGAACGAGATTGACTTCAAGGCCGGCTACCGCCGCCTACCGATTCTCGATGCCATCAAGGAATATGCGGGGGTCGACGTCGCCGGGATGGATGTGGACCAGCTCCGTGAGACCTGCAAGAAACTGAACGTCGAATTCGATCCTTCCATGGGTGAAGGAAAACTCATCGATGCGATCTTCGGAGCCTACTGCGAGGACCATCTCATCGAACCCACCTTCATTACCGACTACCCCGTCGCAATGTCTCCTCTCACAAAGAGGCATCGTAACAACCCGAATCTCACCGAGCGTTTCGAGTTGTTCGTATGCGGCAAGGAGCTCGCGAATGCATATTCAGAGCTCAATGATCCGATCGACCAGTTGGAGAGGTTCGAGGAGCAGGCGGCCCTCAAGAGCCACGGCGACGACGAGGCCATGTTCATCGACTTTGATTTCGTGCGGGCTCTGGAATACGGTATGCCTCCGACTTCCGGAATGGGAATGGGCATCGACAGGCTTACGATGTTCATGACCGGTCAGACCACCATCCAGGATGTCCTCTTCTTCCCGCAGATGCGTCCCGAAAAAATAGTATGAAACTGTTCATCCCATCTGGATACAACCCTCTTCTGACCCCTCGTCAGACAGAAGGAGCCATCAAGGAGATTAAAGATTTCTTCCAGATGGACCTGGCTTCGGAACTCAGGCTCCGTCGTGTTACCGCTCCCATTTTTGTCAAACAAGGTACCGGTGTCAACGATGACCTCAACGGTGTGGAGAGAGCAGTACGTTTCCCTGTCAAGGACCTTGATGGGACTGTCTGTGAGATAGTCCATTCGCTGGCGAAATGGAAACGCCTTACCCTTGCCGAATACCACATAGAGCCTGGCTACGGAATCTACACCGACATGAACGCCATCAGGGCCGACGAGGAGCTTGACAACATCCATTCCCTGTATGTGGACCAATGGGACTGGGAGAGGGTCATGGATGAAGGCCAGCGCACACCTGAGTTTCTCAAAGACATAGTCAGGCGTATCTATTCCACCCTCCTGCGCACCGAATACATGGTGTGCGAAAAATATCCTTCGATCAAACCGGTCCTACCCGAGACTATCCGATTCATACATGCCGAACAGCTACGCTGCCGCTTTCCCGGCCTCAGTCCTAAGGAGAGGGAGGATGCGATATGCAAGGAATACGGGGCCGTTTTCGTAATTGGTATAGGATGCCGGCTCGGAGACGGTCTCAAGCATGACGGACGATCTGCAGACTATGATGACTGGAGCACGATGGCTGAATATGACGGTGAGATGCTTCCAGGTTTGAACGGAGACATCCTTGTCTGGAATCCTGTCCTGGAGCACAGTTTCGAGTTGTCGTCCATGGGGATCCGCGTGGACAGGGAGGCTCTTATCAGGCAGCTGAAACTCGCAGGTGAGGAATCTAAAGCCGAGCTGTTCTTCCACAGACAGCTTCTGGAAGGCAAGCTGCCTCAGAGCATCGGAGGCGGAATCGGTCAGTCGCGCCTCTGCATGTTCTTCCTTCGCAAGGCCCACATAGGAGAGATCCAGGCATCAGTCTGGCCTGACGAGATGGTGTCTTCCTGTGCAAACAACAATATTCCCCTGATATAATGTCAGCTCCCGAAACAATCACCTCGGGACAGAACCCGAAGATAAAGGAACTTCTGGCGCTTCAGGAGAAATCCCGAGAGAGGCGTCAGCGTGGTTTATTTGTTGTCGAAGGACGCCGCGAACTCGCCCACGGCCTTGACGCCGGCTTCGTCCCCGACACCATCGTCATCTGTTCCGAAATTTTTGATTCATCGGCAGAGGGTATACCCCCTAAGGGACGTGCCACCCGCGGCACGGAAGCGGGGGGACCGGAGACGGAGAAACAGGGAAGGGAACTTGTTCCCTTGACGGTTTCGACGTCTCTGGTGGGGTCGAGCGAAACGAGACTCCCGAAGGGGGTATACCCTCTGCCGGATGGCACCAAAGTATTCGATGTAAATCGGAACGTGTACGAGAAGATAGCTTACAGGGGCAGTACCGAGGGAATCATTGCAGAGATCAAGTACAAGGAAAGGAAGCTGGAAGACATCAAGCTGAGGGAAAACCCTCTAGTGATCGTTCTGGAAAGCGTTGAGAAGCCCGGCAACCTGGGAGCTGTACTCCGCAGCGCTGACGCCGCCGGAGCCGATGCAGTGATTATCTGCGATCCCCTCACCGACCTATACAACCCCAACCTCATCAGGGCCAGCATAGGAGCCATATTCTCCAGGCAGGTAGTGGCAGCGACCTCAGAAGAGACAATCGCCTGGCTCAAGGCGCATGGCATCTGCATCCTGACCGCCCAGCTTCAAGACTCTTCACTCTACTACGACACCCCTATGACCGGCCCAACCGCCATAGTCATGGGAACCGAATCAACCGGATTGACCGACATCTGGCGCAAGGCTGCGGACAGGCATATCCGCATCCCGATGCTGGGTCAACTTGACTCTTTGAACGTTTCCGTCTCCGCAGCCATCCTCCTTTACGAGGCTGTCCGGCAGCGCAATGGCCTGTAGCTCTCTGCACTCCCTTAGCCTTTAGCCTGGGGACGTGATTTATAACTCATTAATTACTCTATAGTTAACTAAAAGCCATCCCTTCAAAAAAGCCATAAGACCATTGGGTATATTCATCATTATCAACATTTTATAAATCACGACACTTCACTTCAACGCGAGAGATATGGCAAGATACGGACTTATCGGGGATCCGATAGCGACATCCAAGAGCCCGCTTCTATTCGAGGCGGCATACAAGGAGCAGGAACAGCCTGATGGCTTACCTTACAAATATGATCTCCTCGAAGGATCGGATTTCGAGGCCTCGTTCAGGAAGTTTGAGGAGGAATACATAGCAGTGAATGTAACCGCCCCATTCAAGGAGCAAGCCTACGCCAAGGTCGAAGATCTTGCTGAGCTCGGAAAAGGAGTTATCTCAGGCCCCGTTGCCAGGATCGGTGCCACAAACCTGCTGGTAAAGACCTCCGAAGGGATAGCCGCCCATAACTCGGACTTCACCGGAATTGTCGCAGCCATAGCAGAAGCCTACTACCCTGGTATCATCGAGGAGTTCATAAAGGAATATGGTGAACGTTTCTTCATAAAACTGCACCAGTTCTTCCTGATGAGTTTGAGCCGGAGATTCTACCAGCAGCCCCAGGCTTTGATCGTCGGCTGCGGAGGAGCCGGAAGGGCGGCCGCCGTTGCCGCAGCGGAACTTGGCTTCGGTACCGTACTGATGAACCGTACTATCGAGAAGGCACAGGCAATAGCCGAGGCTATGCCTGAATATGAATTCTTCCCCGACCCGATAAAGGACTTCAAGGAAGCGGTCAAGGAATGCGACTTGATAATCTACACCCTTCCCGTCGCCCTTCCTGAAATCGCAGAGTTCTCCGCCGATGACTTTGCCAAAAAGGGAGCCTGTGACAACAAGGTCATCATGGAAGCGAACTATAAGAATCCATCATTCGACGAGATAGCGCAGGCTAAACTCGCCTCGGCTGACGGAATCTATATTCCCGGCGAGAAATGGCTTCTCTACCAAGCCCTTACCGGTTACCCCTTCATGACCGGCCTCACTCCCGACCTCAAAGCCATGGAGTCTGTCTTGGGACTCTAGAAGTTATCCTTAAGATACTCTTGTCCGATGGATTTGAGACAAGTCCTTACCTTCAAAACAGTTTCTGGAGAAGGGTTCTTGAACCCATTGATATAGTTTCTCATCAATGTCGCATTGATTCCAGCCCGCTCTGCAAATCCGGCTATGTTGATTTCCGGATGGGTCAAGAAGAATCGCTGCAAACCGGTCGGTTCTGCTTCAGGATATTCGAAACTCTCAAAACTGACATCAGTATCAAGGTCCCGCCAATGAATCCCCTCACCGCTGAAAGTGTACTTCTGCCTCTCTTCCGGGGAAGCTTTCATCAATGGCTTATACCACAACAAAGATTGACGATAGACCCTTCCATCGTCGCCATGACCATACAGCCATTCTCCGTCAAACCATATCTTCAGAATCTTATCCATCTTGCTTTAACCGAACAATTCTATCCATCTCTTGATGATGATATCTGAATTGTTAGAAATAACGCTTGTAATTCTCCTTAAATCATTGCGTTTCACATTTCTGGATTTTTCCAACACAAATCTCTCTCCATTCCAGGAAAACTTCGCCTCCCCTTCATTTCCTATTACATGTACATGCATCGGCTCGTGTTCATGACTGAAGAACATGAATAGGAAACCATACATTCTAAACAACTCCGGCATTTTTCAATTAGTTTAAGTTACACTTGCAATATAGGGAATTATTTTTAATTCCCAAAACCTGATAGATTTCCTTGGAACGGTTTTTGGTTTATCGAACGGCAATAACACCAAAAACTGTCCGCAATGAAAAAGATAATCACACTCATAATTGTTTCAATCCTCAGCGCATCTGTGCTCCCTGCCCAGCCGGGGTACGGTCGTGGAGGATATTACGGTGGTCCTGGAGGTCCCTCCAGACACGGCAGGGGTCTCGAGCGTCTCCGCCACAGTCATGACAATAATCTCTATGCAGGTATCAAGGCGGGACTGACTGCTTCACATATCAGTAGCGGAACCGGAGAAATCGATGCTTCGGGAATCAAGAACGGAGTCAGCCTCGGGTTGGCCACCGGATTCAACATCAGTCCATTCGCCGCCTTCGAGTCCGGGCTTTATTATGTCGAAAAAGGAGGCATAGGAGGCGTTTCCGGGGGGAAGGTCACCTATGACCTGCATTATCTTGAGTTGCCTCTGCTGCTCAAGATCAACATCTTTTCAGGCCGACAGGCATTCTTCCAGCCATATGCCGGAGCATATCTAGGAATGGGAGTCGGCGGAAAGATCAAGGACTATAGGACTCAGATCTATGCCAACTCATTCAACGACGCAAATATCCGCCGCGGCGACAGCGGCCTCGCCGTCGGTTGCGGCGTGACCTGGTCCTTCTTGCATGCCAACCTTGGCTATGAATATGGCCTCTCAGATATAAGCAAGAACGGTTTCGGCGATAACCGAAACCGTGCATTGATACTCAGCGTAGGATTTGCCTTCTAGCGTTCGATTGTAGCCTCGCGGTCAGGACCGAGGGAAATGATGCTCACAGGGACACCGAGGTAGTCCTCGATGAACTTGATATATTGCTTGAATTCCTTCGGAAGTCCGCTTTCCAAACGAACCCCGGTAAGGTCCTGTTTCCAACCCGGGAATTCGGAATAGACCGGTTCGATCTGCGCTGCTATATCGAAAGGAACCTGATCAGTTTCCACTCCATCAACCTTATAGGAAGTACAGGCCTTAATAGTGTCGAAATCATCCAGGCAATCGGACTTCATCATGATGAGGTCGGTAACTCCATCAATCATCACGGTGTACTTCAGGGCCACGAGATCCAGCCAGCCGCAACGACGCGGACGGCCGGTCACGGCACCATATTCATGACCGATCTGACGGAGCTTCTCTCCCGTCTCATCGAAGAGTTCGGTCGGGAAGGGACCGCTGCCGACTCGGGTACAATATGCCTTGAATATCCCGAATACCTTACCAACCCTGGACGGTGCCAGGCCAAGCCCGGTGCAGACGCCGCCGACAGTGGTAGAAGACGATGTGACAAAAGGATATGAACCGAAGTCAACGTCAAGCATCGAACCTTGTGCGCCCTCGGCCAGAATAGGCTTGCCTTCCTTCAGAAGCTTATCCACGAAATACTCGCAGTCCACCAATTCGAATCTCTTGAGGAATTCCACCGACTCGAACCACTCTGTCTCTCCCTGGAAAGGGTCATATTCAAAATGAAGGTCATCCAGGAGCCTGTGATGACGGGCTTTCAACTTGGCGAAACGGTCCTTGAAATCCGGAGTCAGGATGTCTCCGACCCTGAGTCCGTGTCGGCCGACCTTATCGGTATAAGTCGGTCCGATACCCTTGAGGGTGGAGCCGATTTTCCCCTTACCGGCGGCAGCCTCATACGCAGCATCCAGAAGCCTGTGGGTAGGAAGGATAAGATGCGCTTTCTTTGAAATCACTATCCTCTCACGGGGTTCGATCCCCATGGCGGAAACACTGGCACATTCCTCCTTGAAGGTAGTAGGATCGAGTACGACACCACTGCCGATTATGTTCACGGATCCTTCACGGAAAATACCGGAAGGAATACTACGGACAACGAAACTCTTGCCATCGAAATGAAGTGAATGGCCGGCATTGGGGCCGCCCTGGAAACGAGCCACGGCAGGATAACGACCGGCAAGGACATCCACGATCTTACCTTTACCTTCATCTCCCCACTGGAGACCA
Organism: Bacteroidales bacterium; assembly: GCA_017962025.1. GTDB lineage: Bacteria > Bacteroidota > Bacteroidia > Bacteroidales > UBA932 > Cryptobacteroides. The sequence goes on along the minus strand of JAGCWD010000105.1, from coordinate 11,550 downwards.
AGGACTACGTCAAGTTTAGAACTCATATTTGACAGAATTGGTTTAAATGAAGAAATTAGAACGGAAGGTCATCGGTCGGGTTGTCTCCGAGAGAGATGTCCATGGGCTCCTGTGGAGCGGTCTGCTGAGGGGCAGGCTGTTGGTAAACCGGCTGTTGAGGCTGCTGATAAACAGGCTGCTGAGGTTGATAACCGGTCCCTGCGGTTGCCGGGCCTGCCGGAGCAGTCGGGGCAGCCGAAGGATTGTCGTTCCTCTTCCCCAGAAGTTGGAGATTGTCAACCGCTACCTCAGTGGTGAATCTCTTGTTACCCGTCTGGTCTGTCCATGACCGGGTACGGAGTTTTCCTTCAATGTAGACCTGGGTACCCTTGCGGATGAATTTCTCAGCCACGTCGGCAGAATTCCTCCAGGCCACGATGTTGTGCCATTCCGTGTTCTCACGAAGTTCTCCATTGCGGTCACGATAGCGCTCCGTCGTCGCGAGGGTGAACTGGGCCACCTTCGTCGCACCCTGGTTAGGGTTGTTTCCATCAAGGTAACGTACTTCGGGGTCTTTTCCAACGTTACCGATCAGCATTACTTTGTTCAGTGACATGATCTTGAATGTTTAGATAATTAAAAAAAACACAGGTCCGGCGAACTATCGCCAAAACCTATGCAATTTAATGATTAATCTTGAGACCCGAAAGCGATTCGGGAGTTATTTTAGAACGGAGCGATTCCTATGGACCAAGTCGAGAACTCCGGCCAGTATTTCTTGTCCATAAGGTTCATCGGCGAGTACTTCGCATAAATGCTGAAGTACTTGAGGTTCAGCTGGAACATCGCATCGACCGTGACTATGTTGCAGTGGACATGTCTGTATTTATCCTTCAGTTTATCCCCATCCTGACTATACTTGTTGACAATCGAACTCCCGGCGTTGAGGTTAACCACCGGACCGAGCGTAAAACCGAATCCTCCACCGAAATCCAATGAATACAACAAGGGCACGTTAATGCTGAACACTTTCAATTTGGAGATCTTCAGCGCCCTGCTGCCCTGGTACGGAGCGACGGAGATCAGTCCGTCTTCAGCCATATTCATGGCATTCACGCCTGTAAGCCCCAGATTACGGAAAGTGATCCCGGAGCCGAATGAGAATGTACTGCGTCCGTGGGTTTGTGAATCAAGGGCATAGAAATAGAACTCAAGGGAATTCTGAGGATTGAAATCCAGAGGGGCCTTCGAGTCAGAGAATATCGCTCCAACTCCTACCGCCCCCACGAGCGCACCAGAACCATAGTTTTTAATCTTGTGATAAAAAGGGATATCGAAATCCAAATGGACCTGACCTTTTTCCGGTGACATAGACATAGTCTGGCTGGTCTTGACAATCACGACGGTGTCAGACTTCATAAGGATGGTATCCTTTTTCTCCTGTGCCGACACAATCCCCCCGGCGGCGACCAATACCATGAATGCTACAATTATCTTTTTCATTGTCTTTCCTCCTATCTATGCTTGAATATAACCCTCAACTCTCCTACCGTGGCCTTGCCGGTCATATATACCACTGTCACATACCTATTTCCAGAAGCTGCTTCCTTGACTTGATATCCGACGTACCTATTTCTATTCCTGTCTGCGGGGAAATGAAGCAACGCGTAGACTAACTTGCCGTTCTCAGAATCCATTTCCTTCCCGACCGACATCAGGGCATCGCCTTCCAGCCAAGAGGTAATCTTCTTTATCTCCTGATCAGTAGCCTGAAACCGGACACTCCGGAAATAGTCGAGATTGTAAGGTCTCAATTCCTTACCGCTGACCTCTGACTCAGTGATCCTGGAAGCAGGCACCAGCGACCCGTTGAACAGGCTGTCTATCTGCAGGCCTGCCTGTGCCCTGGCCTGAGAAGCAAGGACAAGGAATGACCCCAAGGTTATGATTAAAAACTTCTTCATTGTTTATTGTCCGAAAAATTCATTGAGTTGTTCTTCCACGCCTGTCCTGTCGGACAGCAGATCGGCCAGAATGTTGTCGACGTCGTTCATTACAACCTCCTTGTCAGTAACTTTCTTCCCGTCTACGAACGAGACGCAGATATTTTCTTTGTTATATAGACTCACCCCGAGGGTGACGACTAATGCCAGACTGGCGGCAACGGCCGTAATCCTGGCCCACTTCCACCCCCTAGACAGCCTCAGGGCAGAGCTCCGGGACAGTGCTTCCGGTTCGTCTGTTCCCAAAACCGGTTGGTGAACTTGTCGAACCACCCGACCTGCAGAGAAGAAGCCCATGACGGCACGGACCTCGTCATATTCAGGCGCCTGACCTTCCGGAGAGACCAGGAAGGCCTTCAGGGCAGCCTCTTCCTCTTCCGAGAGAGTCGCCTCGAAATACCTTTCTATTATTTCATCAATCCGTTCCATCATTATTCCTGAATTTGTCTCTTAATAACTTCCTGGCCCTGGAGGCCTGCATCCTTACCGCAGCCGGCTGCATCCCGAGTTCCTTTGCGATTCCTTCGAAAGACAGGCCTTCATATTCGTGCAGCTGGATAATCTTCTTCTGCAATAAGGTAATATCCCTGTCCAATGAGGCTTCCACCTTTCGGAAGAGGGCTTCCCTCTCCAGTGCCATCGCCGTTTCGGAATCGTCTTCCAAACCCGCCTTGTCCAGTCCAACCGTTTTTCTGCTCCTGGACTTCCTGAACTCATCGATCTCTATGTTCCTGACAGTCCTTGAAAGAAGACCAACTGCCTCTTTCAGGCTGGACACCTTGTATTTCCTTCCCCAGAGTCGGCAGAATGCCTCCTGGAGAGCATCTTCCGCTTTCCATCTGTCCTTCATGGACACAAACGCCTCTGTCAGGAAATCCTCCTTCATCAATTCCGGGTCTCTACACTAATAAACGAAAAAACCAATGAAATGTAACAGCGTGATTTATAAATCTCTCTATCTTAGCTATATATGTAAAGGCCATCCCCGTTATTTTGGGGATGGCCTTTGCTTAATCGCTTATATGCCAATTATTTAAAAAACACGGACTATAACTACAGATTTGCAAAGTATCCCGGGAACAGCAGCATGGTCATCGCATAGCCCACGACGGTTGCAACGATCACACTGATGAGTCCTGGCATCATAAAACTGTGATTCAGCAGATACTTTCCGATTACAGTGGTACCAGTTCGGTCAAAGTTCACCGTAGCGATATCAGAAGGGTAATTCGGAATGAAGAAGTAGCCGTAAACACTCGGGAGGACACCCAGCAGGACCGGACCCGGAATGCCGAGGGAATAGGCTAGAGGCAGCATCGCGACGACCACTGCTCCCTGAGAGTTGATCAGCACGGAAACCAGGAAGAAGACCAGGGCGATGGACCAGGGGTACTGGGTCACGATTCCGGTGAGCATCTCCTTGATCTGGTCCATGTAGTTTCCGAAATATGTGTCTTCCATCCAGGCGATACCATAGATAGCGACAACGGCGACCATTCCTGAGCGCCAAACTGCTCCTGCAGCAGCCTTCTTGAGATCGACCTTGCTCAGGATAATCATCAGTGCCGTGGCACAAAGCATGATTATCTGGATGGCGATGTTCATCTTCGGCAGCCTTGCAAGTGCCTCTTTGCTCATAATCATCTGGCAGAAAGCCAGCCCGACGATGATAAGGATGGCACAGATAAAGATGTAAACTGCAAGTTTGGCTTTCTTGTCGATGACCTTGTCAAGGGTGGTGGCATCGCTGCCATAGACATAGTCACGCATCGCCGGGTCAGCAATCCTCTTCTGGAACTCGGGATCCTTGTCGAGATCCTTACCCCTGCGGTAGGAAGCCAGGGCTGCGAAAAGAAGGCCGATCATGCAGGCGGGGATGGTGACCATCAGTACCTGCGGGATGGATACGTCGTAGCCATTGGAATTGGATATGGTCACGAAAGCGACCACTGCCGCAGCGATCGGAGAACAGGTGATTCCAACCTGAGAGGCAACCGATGCGACTGCACAGGGCCTCTCCGGCCTGATGCCCTTCTTGATGGCAATATCGACGATAATCGGCATGAGGGTATAGACCACATGGCCGGTTCCGACCAATACAGTAAGGAAGAAGGTGCAGAACGGCGCAAGGATAGTAATCCTGTCAGGATTCTTCCTCAAAAGCTTCTCTGCCAACTGGATCAACCAGTCCATACCGCCTGAAGCCTGGAGGACTCCGGCGCAGGTTACAGCGGCGATGATGATATAGATGACATCGGTAGGAGGGGTACCCGGCTTCATGCCGAAGCCGAAGACCAGGATCGCAAGTCCTATTCCGGAGATTGCGCCCAAAGCAAGACTGCCGTACCTCGAACCCACGTAAAGGGCAGCGAGGACTATCAGCAGTTGGATGATCATTAGTGCCATTTAGTCTATTGAATTAGATGGTTATTTCAGATTGGCGGAAAGGAAGGACCTGATTTCCTTCTCTGAAGTAAGTGTCTCCGGTTTCAACGAACCGTCAACTATCATGTAGGCAACGGGAAGACCCTTTGTGATGTTGTAGAGGGTAACTGCCGGGGTTGCAGCCCCACGGCCGTCACATACATTGATCCAAGGAAGTTCCTGATTCCTGACTGCGCTGGCCCAAACGCCCTTGTCGGTGTCAAGGGAAACGGAATAGATCTCAAAACCCTTAGGATGGTATGTCTTGTAAAGGGGAAGGAGCACATCCTGGTTGAACATCTTATGGGCAGCCTCGGAAGCCTGCCAGAAATAGACCATCACGACCTTTGAATCCACATCGCTGAGTTTCTTAGAGGCGCCGTCCAGTCCAGGGAGGTCCATATCTGGGAAACCGGCTTCCCTGGCATTCTGCAGGCGCTGTTCCAAGGTCAGGATGTTAAGCCTCCGCTCAGCTTCCTTTCCAAGGGCAGAAACATATCTTGAATCCGGATAGACTGTAAAGAGAGAATCATGGATACCCCTGAAAAGAACGGCATCAGTAGGCTGACTGAAGACGGGGAATTCCTCATTGATCTTCTGATAGAGTACCGGTATGGCGGTAAGAGACTTGTTGTTGTCCAGGACATATTTGACCCTGGAACGATAGTATTCGACATACTTCCTGGAAGCTGCTACATTATCACCTGACTGAACCGTAGAGGCAAAGTCATTCATGAAAGAAGCGAATTCATCTTCAATCTGCTTCAGTTTGGCGCTCTCTTCGGAACCTTCGACGGAATAATTTCCCTTGGTATCAGAAGTAACATCAACCTTGTCGCCCTTTCCAAGAAGAAGGGAAGCAAGCCTGGTGTCACCGTTGAAGACATAAACAAACTCCGGTTGACCCTCTTTCACTTCCATCTTGTATGAATATGCTCCCGAGGCATCGGTCTTGACAGTGTCTAAAACATTGAACGTGTTGCCTGAAAGCTGCTTTATGACAATCTTTGAATCGGGCAGTCCGTCCACCTTGCCATTGATCCGGACCATGTCCGAACATGAAGAAGCGGCGACCAGAACGGCTGCCGCTATAAGAATAGTCTTACAATTTTTCATATTCATTTAAAATCGCCTGGGCGACAGCTTTGTTTTCTTCTTCGCTGAAATGAAGTTTCTCCTTTTTGAAATCCATGTCCGCCTCGCTCTGGAGAGGAACAAGATGGATGTGGGTGTGAGGGACTTCCATCCCGAGTACTGCAACACCTACCCTCTTGCAGGGAACGGCTGCCTTCAGGGCTACCGCTACCTTGCGGGCGAAAGCCCAAAGACCATCATAAACCGAAGGATCGAGATTGAATATATAATCGTCCTCCACATTCTTGGGAATGACAAGGGTATGTCCCTTTGCCAGGGGATTGATGTCAAGGAAAGCATAGAACTCTTCGTTCTCCGCCACCTTGTAGGAGGGAATCTCGCCCTTGGCTATCATTGTGAAAATCGTTGCCATAAGCTTAGATTGAGATGTCGAGAATCTTGAACTTGATGATTCCTGAAGGGACCTGGGCATCGACAACATCACCCTTTGAATGCCCTAGAAGGGCTTTTGCGATAGGAGTGGTAGCGGCGAGTTTGCCATGGGCGAAATCAGCCTCGGTCTCACCAACGATAGTGAACTCCATGACCTGCTTCATGGACAGGTTCTCAACCTTGACTTTGTTTAGCATCTGAACCTTGTCAGTGCTCACCTGGGATTCATCAATGATTTTTGCGTTAGCTACCAAATCCTTCAATTTGGCGATTTTGACTTCCAGGAGGCCCTGTGCTTCCCTGGCCGCATCATATTCCGCATTCTCTGAAAGGTCACCCTTTTCCCTGGCCTCCGCAATCGCCGCGGAAATTACAGGGCGCTGTGCCAAAGCCTCAGCAAGGTCCTTCTTCAATTTGTCCAACCCTTCCTGGGTCATGTAATGGATATCTGCCATAATAATCTTAACTGTTTTCTGACTTAAAAACGTTTCTGCAACGTTCGCAAAAACTGAACGGAGTCCCGCCCGTGCTTGGCGGAACCCAGTTCACTGATTGCAAATATAAATAATTATTCGAAGAATATTACTATTTTTACATTGATAATAAAACCAATAATGATGAAAAGATTCCTGACAATAGCATGCCTGTTCCTGGTCCCAATGGCAATCTGGGGGCAGGAGATTTCAACTCCGACTGTTAAAGAGACCCCTGTCCAGCCTTCGACTGTCAAACTGGTCTGCGGCCCATATCTTCAGAACGTCACTTCCGACGGTTTTACAGTGATGTGGATCTCCGACATAGATGCCCTTGGTTGGGTTGAACTGGCTCCGGATGACGGTACGCATTTCTACTATGTGGACCGACCGAAGTACTATGACATGACCGGCGCGGGAATCAACCCGCTTTCGAAGATACACACAGTCCGTATTACCGGGCTTCAACCGGGAACCAGATACCGCTACCGCATCATGATGAAAGGACTGAGGGCCTTCAACGGAGAGCGTGACATAACTTTCACGAAACCTTTCGGAGCGAATGTATACACAGCGAAACCACCAGTCGTCACAACCCTTAAGGAAAGCTATGACAAGCTGCATGTAGCCGTGGTAAACGACGTCCATGCCAATGCTGAGGGCTTCAGGGACCTCTTCAAGGATTCCCGGGGCAAATTTGATTTCGTTGTCTTCGACGGTGACATGACTTCGGTCATCAACGAGGACACACACATGGCCGTATATGTCCAGCCTGCCTCGGAGTTGTTCGCGGACGAAACTCCCCTTTACGTCGTCCGTGGCAACCACGAGTTCAGGGGCCTGTTTTCAAGGGACTGGCTCAAATGGTTCCAGACTCCGACCGGAATGCCTTACTATACTTTCCAGTGGGGCAAGTACTTCTTCATCTCCCTCGACAGTGGTGAGGACAAGCCTGACAACGACATAGAGTATCAGGGGATGCTCAGCATGGACCAGTATCTCTACGAAGAATCTGTCTGGCTTAAGAAAGTCACTGAATCCGAGGCCTTCAAGAATGCTTCCGTCAGGATCGTGTTTTCACACATACCTCCAAGGCTCAATGACTGGCATGGCAACAAGAACGTCTGCGAGCTTTTCGTCCCGATCCTGAATGAAGCCGGAATAGACCTGATGATCTCCGGTCATGAGCACAACTACAGTATCAGCCCTGTCGGGACTTCGAATGCAAAATTCCCTGTCCTGATCAACGACAACCTTGAACTCATGGTCCTGGACATTGACGGCAAGACTATCGATTTCAAAACCAGTGACACGTCGGGAGCCCAGACCCATAAGGGTTCATTCCCTATAGTAAAGAAATAGAGAAAAACCTGTATGAGACCAGAAAAACCATTACTGTCCATGATGGCTCTAGTTCTGGCCATCACTTTCTCAGCCGCCCAGGAAACAGACTTCCGGACTGAAGCAAGGGCTGCGATGTCCAGGTATGAATATTCCAAGGCCATAGAATTGTTTGACAAGGCACTCGAAACCGCAACCGACGATGATGCGGCTTTAAGGGACCTGTCACTCCAGAAGGCCCGCTGCCAGAAAAAAATGCTGCGTTATGACGCTGCAGCCGAGACCCTGGCCTCAGTCATGAAGCCCGGGGTAATTGATGTCGAGGTTGCCGGAGAACTGGCGGATTGTCATGTCAGCTCCGGGAAGTTGGGGGATGCCTTTCTGCTTTACAACCTGCTGTCCCTTCAGCATCCGGACAACCTTTATTTCTCTATCCAGAAAGCCTCCCTACTTTTCAAGTTGAATGACTTCGAGGGATGCTTGCAAGAGGGAAAGGCGATCTGCAGCCGGGACTCGATCCCGTCGGTCCTTTCGCTAGTCGGAGCAAGCGCCCTGAGACTTGGACAGGTTGACACATCCCTGGCATATTATAGAAAAGCCCTGCGGCTCAATCCGCTGAACCCAGGAACAGTCACCAGCATCTCAAACATCCTGCTGGGAAAGAAAGACTATGACGGAGTTATAGACCTGACCAAAGGATTCCTAGAGGAAGTTCCGGATAATCTTTCCGTGGGCCAGATTCTGGGAGTAGCCTACTACCTTAAAGATGACCAGGACAACGCCTACGAGGTTTTCAAGCAGCTCCGAAAGGATGGGGACGAGTCCTATGGAACCATGTTCTATTCCGGAATGAACGCATTGTCCCTGAATAGGTTCACCGTTGCCAGGGAGTGCTTCGGGAACGCCTGGCAGATTGATTCGACTGATGCAAAGTTGGCGACCAACTATGCGATTGCCCTTTTTAAGGACAACATGGTTACAAAGAATCATATCGCCGCCAAAAGGCTACTCCTCAGGGCAGTCGAACTGACCGATCCCGATCCTGTCCTGATGTACAAGATTCACAACGGACTGGCACAGCTATACTATAATGTGTCCGATGTCAACAATGCCCTTCCCCATTACGAGAAAGCCTTATCCTTTTACCCGGAAGACAAAGGTCTGTTGGTATCGATAGGCTATTGCCATGAAGTGCGCAAGGAATACAAGACCGCCCTCCAGTACTACGAAAGATACCTGAAGGAGGGAAAGGAGAACACCAAGAACTGGAACTTTGCCAAGCAGGCCATAACCCACATCAAGAGTGAGTTGCACATGCAGGAATAGTCCTAACTAACCGACAATGCAGAAATTGCGGTCCCGTTCAAGCTGGGCCTTGAGCTCATCAAGGGAACTGAAACGGCGTTCTTCCCTTATCTTCTTAAGGAATGTGATCTTCAGGTCCAGCCCGTAGATATCCTCGTCGAAATTGAAAATGTTGGTTTCCACGGTGGTGTCCGTTCCGGTATTGACAGTCGGACGGGTACCTATGTTGCACATTCCCCTGAACTTGCGCCCAAGCGATTCAACCTCCACGGAATAAACACCGTTACCAGGAAGCAACTTCAACGGTTCATAGAGCCGGATATTCGCAGTAGGGAAACCAATCGTACGGCCAAGGTGGTTTCCGGCCACGACAACTCCCACAAGTGAATAATCATAGCCCAACATGGCAGCGGCAGACTCCACATTGCCTGATGACAGTGCCTCACGAATCTTGGTGGAGCTGACGACAACTCCGGCAGGTACGGACACACTGTCAGTACGTATTACGTCAAGGCCGGCTTCAACGGCAATCCTTTCGATTTCATCAGGGGTAAGCAAATCACTCCCTACCCTGTTGTCATAACCTAGCAGGACCGCCTTTCCGCCGAAGCGGCCGATAACATAATCCTTGATATACTCTTCGGTGGTCAGGCGGCTGAACTCCCTGGTAAAGGGAAGGACTTCTATCCTGTCCACTCCAAGTTCATGAAGGATATCCTTCTTCTCTGAAAGGGACGTAAGAAGGCGAAGGTTACGAGCATCGTCCTGAAGGACATTACGTGGATGAGGCCAGAAGGTGACGACCATGCTCTCGTCACCCCTGTCCCTGGCGGCCTGAACCAGCCGCTCAATAACAAGACGGTGTCCGAGATGGACACCGTCGAAAAAGCCGGTGGCTATAACCATTTCACAAGTTCGAAGTCCTGCCTGTGTGGCATCAGGGCATTCTTTGCGTACATCCTGGTGGCTACCTGGTACATACCGGTCTTATCCGGCATGATATCGGTCTGGTACTTGGCCACTCCATCGTTGAATTCAACAACATTGAACTCGTACCTCTCCTGAATGTGAAGCCTGTGCTTGTTGTCAGTCGTTGCAAAGATCACCTCAACCCCGATGTCTTCTGGAGAAAGGTCACCTAAATTGAGCACGACCTCAACCTTCAGGTTGCTGTTCATGGAAAGCGAGTAGGAAGGATCAGGCTGGGTCTCGGAAATGACTTCGATGTTCTTCCACTCACGGCGAACCTTCTTCTTCCAGGCCGAGATTTTGCGCGCCAGACGGTAATCATCGGAAATCACCTGCTCTGCCCTGGCGGCCTGGGGGACGTAGTACTGATTCACGTAGTCTGTCAGCATACGGTTGGTGGTGAAGTTGCTTGCCACCTTTGCTACTGTGTTCTTGATGTATCCTACCCAAGTTGGAGACAGGCCGAGTTTCTCGTCCACGTCATAGTAGGCAGGAACGATCTCGTTCTCGAGAATGGTATAGATGGTTGCAGCATCGAGTTCGTTCTGGTACCTCTGGTCGTCGTAGGACCTGGCACGAGGAAGAGCCCAACCGGCACCTTCCTTGTAGCCTTCCACCCACCATCCGTCAAGGACGGAGAAATGCATGACTCCGTTCATGGAAGCTTTTTCACCGGATGTACCGGATGCCTCCTGCGGCCTTGTGGGGTTGTTCATCCACACATCGACTCCCTGTACGAGGCGCTTGGCAAGGCGGATGTCATAACCAGGCACAAATACAATCTTGCCGATGAAACGATCCTGCTTTGAGATTTCCACTATCCTCTTGATGAGGTCCTGGCCAGCCTTGTCTGCCGGGTGGGCCTTTCCTGCGAAGAGGAACTGGACGGAATGCTTCGGATCATTGACTATGGAGTCAAGCCTGTCAAGGTCGGAGAAGAGGAGGGTGTCTCTCTTGTAGGTCGCAAAACGACGGGCGAAGCCTATCGTCAGGACATCATCCCTCAGGTTCTCCTTGATGGCCACGATCTGGCTGGGGGAATAGTGATTGCAGAGTGCAGGGTCGGAGATAATCTCCTTGACCACCTTTATCAACCTGGACTTCAGGATCTTCCTGGTGTCCCATACCTCATTGTCAGGAACCTCGTAGATTCCGTCAAAGCAGGATTTGTCGTAGTGATGGGTCTTGAATTCGGGACCGAACACCCTTGAATGAATCTTCTGCCACTCCGCAGCCGTCCAAGTCGGATAATGGACTCCGTTAGTCACATAGCTGATGAACAGTTCCTCGGGTAGATAGCCGGGATACATCCTGTTGAAGATATCCTTGCTTACCTCTCCGTGAAGCCATGAGACTCCATTGACATTCTGGGAAAGGCTGGACGCCAGGAAACTCATGGAGAACTTGTCGTTCTGGTCGGCACCGTCAGGTTTGCCGAGAGCCATCATGGTCTCCCAGTCTATCTTAAGCCTTTGAGGATAGTGGCCTATATATTTCCTGAGAAGGCCTTCGTCGAAGGAATCATGTCC
>JAGCWD010000104.1 GCA_017962025.1 Bacteroidales bacterium | reverse complement strand
GCGGCGATCGGCCTTGCGACTGTTCTGCTGTCCTGCACCAACGTAAATGAAACTATAGGTAGCGAATTCATCGCCACCAACCTTAAATATGACTTTTACACGGCCGAGTTCAACCTGGATGAGCTTTGGATGAAACCTGTGGATAGCCTTTCAGGCTACTCTTCCAGAAGGATCAATTTCGGGGCAATACGTGACGATGACTACGGCCTTTTCCAAAGAGGTTGCGCCCTAACCCTTGTCCCGGTTCTGAGGGATTTCGATTTCGGCACCAATCAGGTTTTCAAGCGGTTCAAATTCCAGGCTGAAAGCGACTCGGTATCCGTGGCGGACAAAGATCAGCTGAACATCCTTCAGAACGTCAATGTCTATGCCCTTACCGAACCTTTGGATCCCAAGAAGTATTATTCCAGACTTGAAATAAAGCATAGCCAGGACAGGATCACCAAGGGAATCCCGGTGGTCAATGGCTCTGACACCCTGACCTTTGATTTCACTGAAGAATTCGGCAAGCGATTCCTGGACATCACCAGTGAAGACCTCAAGGATTTCGAGAAGTACAGCAAGAAGTTCCCCGGAATCTACCTTACCACCAACGAACCATCTGGGAACGGAGGCCGTCTCAACATGTTCAAGATGAACTTTACTGAGATTTACAGCAGTAATGTCGTCAGGACAGACAACTTTGCGGTCTTATACTTCAACAGCACGTACAACGGTGAGAAGAAGGACACCAGCCTCATGTTCTATTACAGTCCACCCGCTTTCCAGAATCTTGACTCCCTTCTTTCGATCAAGGCCCAGCCCGAGCAATATGTCTTCAACGTCGATGCTCATGAGTCGGACCACCTTGCCGGAAAAGCAGAGGACAAGGTCTTCATAGAAGGCGGAAGCGGACTCAAGCCGGTCGTTCCTGCCGATGAAATCCGCAGGCTGATCAATCCGGAGATAGTTGCACACGGAGGTGACCCCAGGACAGCACTCATTTCAAAGGCTACAATCGTCCTACCGTTCGAATTCCCCGAGGACTACAATTTAATGTACACCTTCCCTTCGATCCTCAGTCCGACGGTAAAAATCTCTAATGACAGTACCGTGGCTTTTGCGGGCCTCACCGATGCCAGCGTCTCGACTGAGAACCAGGGAGACATCAACCGTTCTCTCTGTATCTTCTCCCCTGACGTTACCCACCATGTCCAGCAGATAATCCGCAAGGTTGATGATCCGGACATTTCCAACTACGACATCTGGATGCTGATCATGCGTTACGAGACGACCACGACCACAAATGCCGATGCAAGCGAAATGGCCGAGTACTACCAGCAACTGGCTTACTATTCCTACTACAACCAACTCTACGGTGGCGGTTACGGTGGTTATGGCTATGGTGGTTATGGCGGCTACGGTGGATACGGTGGCTATGGCGGCTATGGTTACGGCTACAACAATTACTACAACTATATGATGATGGCACAGTATGCCAATGCATCTGCCACAACCACATCTTCCAGCACGGAACTGGACAAGGACCGCTACTACAACTGCTACCTCAATGGGCCTGCAGCCAGCGGCAACAAGCCTAAGCTTAAGGTTACCTACGCCATACCGAAGGAATAGCCTTTCATCTTAAAGGAATATAAAAATGCCCCGGAATTTCTTCCAGGGCATTTAATTTTTGGTCTCTAGGATTATTCTTCCTTACCGGCGAGTTTTTCCTGAACCTTATCGATAGCGTCCTTCACGGTTGCGATGGTGCTGGTCTCCTCATCGGGAATCTTGATTCCGAAAACCCTCTCAAATTCCATGAGAAGCTCGACAGTGTCGAGAGAATCAGCGCCAAGATCATTGGTGAAGTTGGCTGTTTCAGTAACTTCAGATTCTTCAACGCCAAGTTTGTCAACGATAATCGCCTTGACCTGTTTTACGATTTCTTCTTCAGTCATAATTATACGAATTAAATAGTTTTGAATATTCTACACAATAACCGTGCAAAGTAAATAAAAAATCAACAATTCTCCAAATCCACCGTAGAAGCCTTCCTGCTGAGGTTTAGCCAAATCCTAAGTCCATTAAGGGAATTAAGGAGGTAGAAAACATACTTGATGAGCATAACTGCTGCATTTCCGGAACCGGTACCATTGGCGAGTGCGACTGCCCAGAGGGAGATGGATGAAATGTTCACAAGGATCCAGATGAACCACTGCTCCATGAAAGCAAAACTGAGCAGGACCTGCCCGGCGATGTTCAAAGTCATTACAGTAGCATCGAGAAGAACCTTTTGTTTGCTGACAGAGTCTATCCTTCCGGCAGCAGCGGCTGCAAGATCGACTTTCAAGAGAATGAAATAGAGGATTGACACACCGGCCAATATTCCTGCGGCGAGCCATGACCATTGTTTCCCGGTAAGCCTGCGGGCGGACACCCTGGAATCCTCCCCGTCTTCACTGCGGACTTTCGCTCCCCTCCTGCGCCACTGCCAGAATCCAATGAACTGCATCGGAAGGAAATAGAGGGCATGAAGGGCGAAATTACCCATGATCCCATGCTCGAGGTAAACCACTGTCGCCACGAGCACGTCTATGAATCCGAAAACGAAAGTAAGGATGTGGCCGTTTGCCGAAAGGACAGTGTTAACCACTCCCATCAAGGAACCGAAAGCGGCAAACACCAGAAGGAATGTCTTGGCATCGGGCTGCCTGAGCTTGAACACGGTCGTAATCGTGACAGCCACCAGCATACCCAGGACAAGGAATATGCTGAACGCCAGGTTGAACCTCTTTTCGGCAGCGGGAGTCATGGCGGATTATCTGTTAAATCCTACAGGACGGTTTTCTACAGGACGGTTTTTCGCGAGAGGATGGGCCTTCTTGAGTTCTTGTGCCCAGGCCTTGAAATCATCCCACGAATAATACGGACCGTCAACTGCATTGAGCTGTGGAAGTGTCACCTCGCTACCGTTCCTGAGGAGTTTGAACAGGATGACTGGAGATTTCTTTGAGCGATAGAATACAAACTGGAGGTTGGCGGCCATGGAGGTGTTGTAGTTCTGGAACCAGTACTTTACATCCTCGGTCTTCTGCGGCTGATAGCCTTCGCCATTAATGTTGAGAAGGGGAACGAGGGCGTTGAACACAGTGTCATGACCGAATCTGAAATGACCCTTGTAAACACCGGAGGATATTGCCTCGTCGGCACAGTCGATGATGTCGTCCAGGATGGTGATCATCCTGTACCTGTTCCTTGAGTGACCGGCATAGTGGGAATAGTTTTCAATCTCCCATTGTGCAAGCAGCTGTTCCTTGGTGAATATGTCCTCAAGGAAAGAACCGTTATCGTAGTTGTGATAGCCAGCCCAAAGGTTGAAAAGTTCATAAACGAACTCTCTCCTGCCTCCCATCTGCTCCAGGAATCCCTTGTCGGTAAAGAGGCTGCCCAGGATGGCATCATAGTCTGTCATCCTCTCACGGAAAGCCGTGGTGCTTTCGGGAACTATGATATCCCCTTCATAGACTTTGGCTATCTCCCTCGGGGAACTTCCAGGATTGGTCACGGGAAGGTTGGTGTGAAGGGAATTAACCTCTATGTTGAGCTTGGGAGCACATTTCTGGAGGCTAACGGTGAATGCGTTCATGCTGACGATTGCCCTCTGGGATGTCGAGGCCCTCGCAAGGACCTCCCCTCCATCTTTGAACACTTCAGGGAATTCTGCGCACATTATCCGCGCTATCTCACCATGCTGCTGTCCACCCATGTCGGAAAGGTCTCCCATATTCATAAGGGGCACCTGATAGAAGGCCATGTAGTCTTCATAGAGTTTTTTCCCCTTTGGAGTCAGCGCATCTGCCTTGGATGCAGCCTCAAGGACATCCTTGATCTTGTTGTAGGTGTTGGTACTCCAAGCGTACCTGGAGCCATGACGTCCGTAATGACTGATGTAAAAAGGAACATAACCCTTAGGGGCCGGTGTAAGAGGACCTGCGTCAAACCTGTAAGGGCCTTCGACACCGGCGATCTTGTCCCGATCGGAAGCCAACTGGTCCAGGACATCATAAACTTGTCCGCTAAGCGGGGAACTGGAAAGGAGAAGCGAGACGGAAGTACACGCTAAACAAATGATAAGATGCAATGAACGTTTCATGGATTCAAAGATACGAAGTTTTCCATTAAAATATTTAAATTTGTATAGACCACAATTTATTCCGATGAACGACAAGAAGGTAGTGAAGCCTTTCTTCAGGATTAAAGGCAAAGATGGAAAGATAGACCTCTTCAAGTCCTGGCAATGGCAGGTTGTCATCTGCACAATGGTCGGTTACTCAATGTTCTACTTCGTACGAAAGAATTTCTCTTTCGCAATGCCTGCCTTGAGTGCCGAGTATGGAATTACAAACACCAGTTTCGGAATAATCCTGTCCCTGGTAGGCATTATCTACGGGGTTTCAAAACTGCTGAACGGAATAATCGCTGACAGGATCAATGCCCGGCGCCACCTTGTCATCGGACTCTGTGCTTGCATTATTCTCAATCTTGCTTTCGGCTGGTCTGACAAGCTCAGCGCCCTGATCACCGGCAATCCATCCGGTCCTGACTTCATAAACACGATGGTGGTTATCATGGCGATCCTCCTGATAATCAATAATATATTCCAAGGCTGCGGCTTCCCGCCCTGCAACAGGCTCCTGGCACACTGGGTACCTCCGAAGGAACTAGCTACCAAATCCGCCATCTGGAACACCTCCCACTCGATCGGTGCAGCCATCGTCTCGGTCTTCTGCGGATACATTATCGCCAGGACCGGAAACTGGCGCTACTGCTTCATATTCCCGTCCGCCGTCGCCGCACTAGGAGTCATATTCATAATCCTGACACTCAGGGATACTCCGTCATCGGTTGGACTTCCGGAACTTGAGAACACAAAAACGGAACTTGATGATGATGACAGTCCCGCGGCTTTCAGGGCATTCATCCGGAAGAGGGTGTTCAGAAGCCCCATAGTATGGTGCCTGGCCATTACGGACCTCTTCGTGTACATAGTCCGGTTTGCAGTGCTCGACTGGGGGCCCATGTTCCTCCAGCAAAGGGAGAATCCGCTGTCTCCCCAACTGTCAGGATGGACGATCGGTATCTTTGAAGTCGCAGGTTGCATAGGAATGCTCTGTGCAGGTTGGATGTCCGACCGCTTCTTCAAGGGAAAGTCCCACAGGGTCTGCGCAGTGGAGATGTTCTTGGTAGCGCTTTGCATGATAGCCCTCCATTTCCTGCCTAAGAACAGCAGCCCCATCCTGGTGCTCATACTTCTTGCCCTGGCCGGATTCTTCGTTTACGGTCCGCAGGCAATGTTGGGGGTTACCGCAGTAAAGCACGCCACAAAGAAGGCGGCATCTACAGCTGTCGGGCTCATAGGGCTCATGAGCTATGGTTCAGTCATATTTACCGGAGTCGGCCTTGGATGGTTCTCCGACCATTTCGGTTGGGACAACCTGTTCCTCCTGATGACCGTTGTTGCAATAATCGGAGGACTGATAGTGGCTGCATTATGGAATATTTCCGATGACGGATACATTCATGAACAATAAAGACAAATAGTTTTTTTACTAAAGTAATATGAAGAGAATACTAATTGTTTTGGCGGCAGTCTCAATGACAGTTACCGCCATTGCCCAGGACCAGCAGGTCAGGTTCTTCTCTCACCGTGGCGGACGCATGGAATACGACGAAAACACCATCTCAGCTTTCGAGGCAAGTTACAAGGCCGGATACCGTGGCTATGAAACTGACATCAGGATGACCAAGGACGGAAAACTTGTAATCCTTCATGATTCGAACCTGACACGCACGACTGACACAGAGGGCGTGGTCGAGGAAATGACCGAGGCCCAGATCCGCAAGGCACTGACCAAGAAAGGCAACAGAGTGATGTTCCTGGACGAACTGATGGACTGGCTCGACTCGAAGGGAGATGTTACCTACGTAGAATTCGAACTGAAAACCAGCCCAGTCGATCTCTATCCCGAAGAAAGGCTCCGCGAGTACTGTGACAAACTCTACGAAAGGGTGATGAGGAACAAACCGGCGGGTGCGACTTACCTTTTCACCTCGGGTGACTACCGCGGACTGAGGTATCTGCAGCAGAAGCATCCTGGTGTCCAGATGCTGCTTATCACCGGAAAGCCATGCAATGACGAAACCATCGCCCTTTGCAAGGCAATGGGAATTGACCGTCTCGGAGCGACAATGGACGGCACTTCACGTGCAGCCGTCAAGAAGGCTCATGAACAAGGATTGATCGTAAGTCTGTGGCCCGGACAGAGTACTGCCGATGCGATGCTGGGAGTGTACTTGGGAGCTGATTTCCTTTGCACGGACATCCCCGTGGAGGTAATGAAATTCATGAAGTCTAAGGCTCCCTGGGTAAAGGCAATATATTAAATAACAGACACATAAAAGAAAAAGTCTTTCGGCGGACCGAAAGACTTTTTCATTTTGTCTTCTTGCGAATGATTGCTTACTTGAAGTACTCTGCGAACTCGACATCCTTCTGAGCCCTTGCAAACAGTTCCTTGTCCTGCTGGGCGACAATATCAAGGTTAGCCTTGACCTCGTCCATGTTACCCTGACGTGCGGCTATGACAGCCTTGAGGTAGGTAACCTTGGGATCCTTGCAGTGAGCAGCCTTGAGAGCCTTGTCATACTGGTTGGTAAGGAGGTAGGCAAGGACGGTGTTATGGCAGCATCCGGGAGCATCCTTGAGATTCTCGACAGCCTTCTCGTAGTTGCCGGAGAGAATGTCAATCACACCCTGGTTAGCCTTAGCGACGTCTGTACCGGCCTTCTTGAAATAGTCGGAAGCGGTAGCGTAGTCACCCTTGCGGAGGGCAATGACACCGAGAGCGTTGTTAAGTTCAGCATCCTTGGTCTCGACATTGGCGAATGCCTTGGAGGCGTTGTTGAGATCGCCGGCGTTGAGATAAGCGACACCGAGATTGAACCTGGCAGCATCACTGTCGAACTTGGAGATAGCCTTGTTGTAGAGCTTTACCTTCTTGTTGAGGTCAGGGACGAGAGTGGCGGCGTGCAGGAGAGCAGGCTCGTCGAGGACATCGATGTCGTCGTCGATCATCTTGACAAGTTCGTCAGCGGTGTAGTTCTTGAACTCGACGTTGGCGATGAACCTGGCACGGCGGAGTTCAGGAAGAACATCGTTCTTGAGCTCGGTGTAGATGGAAGACATGTTCTTGATCTCGCTTTCACGGACAGCAGGATCGCTGTACATGGAGAGAACGCGAAGGATGAGGTCCTTGTCGCGGATGTCGGAATTCTGGACCAGCTCCTGGAAGCCTTCCCAGTCCTGACCGATACTCCTGACATCAGGATCGGTAACTTCCTTACCCTTGACGACCTTTGTCCAAGCCTTGTCAGCGCTCTTGGAACGATTGTCAGAGAGCTTGCGGTTGAGTTTCTCACCACCTTCAGGAGATGCGTAAGCAACGACCTCAGTACCGACGAGGGTCTTCCTCTCGTTGTTCTTGATCTCGTCGAGAGCATTCTGGAAGTTCTTTATCGACTGTCCCTTGAGTTCGCTGTTGCGAACATCAGCAGAGTTGACCTTATAGAGGATCTGACCTTCAGCTGTCTGCTTGAGGATGGCCTCATAACCATCGGCTTTCATAGGAACCTGACCTTCACCCTTGACAAGAGCATAGGTAGTGTTGACACCGTCAGCAACCTTCTTTGTAGGGAGCTTGATGGATTTGCCCTTGTACTTGGCAACTCCGCGAAGCTCGAGATGGGACTGCTCCATGCCATCGACGAAATTGAAGTGCAGTTTCTCGGTAACAGTGCCACCTGCCTTGGGAACGACCTTGTAGTTGTCCTTTACCTTTTCACCCTGATACATGAGCGGGCTCATCTTGGCCTCACCGCCGTCATAGACGATGACAGGGGTGACCTCGAGGATAGCCTTCGGATGGAAATAATTGGCAGGATAAGTGACGGAAACGGTAGGATCGATGTTTCCGGCAACACACTCAAGAACAGCGGGATCGCAGCTTACGATCACGTTGTCAGCAAGTTCAGCCATCTTTTTGGCTGAGGAGCAAGCGACGGCACCAAGGACCATGGCCGCGATTGCAAAGATTTTTACTGCTTTCTTCATGTTGTTTAAGGAATATAATTTGATTTGTTTTGATATTGCCTTTGGGATGAGCCCATAATCAAGGCAAATATAACTATAATTTTCGTAACTTTGCCAAACAAGTTTCAACAAACTATGGATTCACAAGAGCTCCAGAGGCTTAAAAATAAATACGACATCATAGGTAACGATGCCGCCCTCAACCGTGCACTCGAAACGGCTGTGGCAGTGGCTCCGACTGACCTCACTGTGCTGATCACCGGGGAAAGCGGAGTCGGCAAGGAGAATATTCCCAAGATAATCCACCAGAACAGCCGGAGAAGGAACGGCAAGTATTTCGCCGTCAACTGCGGTGCCATCCCGGAAGGGACCATCGATTCAGAACTCTTCGGACATGAGAAGGGCTCATTCACCGGAGCCATTGAGACCCGAAGGGGCTATTTCCAGGAAGCTGACGGTGGCACCCTGTTCCTGGATGAGATCGGGGAACTCCCTCTCTCTTCCCAGGCCAAACTCCTGAGGGTCCTCCAAAGCGGAGAATTCATCAAGGTCGGATCCTCCAAGGTTGAGAAGACCGATGTCAGGGTAATCGCCGCCACCAACGTCAACCTGCTCTATTCAGTAGGTAAGGGCAAGTTCCGCGAAGATCTTTATTACAGGCTCAACGCCATCCAGATCCAGATGCCACCTCTGCGCGAGCGTAAGGAAGACATCTATCTCTTCTTCAGGAAGTTCACTTCCGATTTCTCGGAGAAGTTCGGGATGGGCAAGGTGACATTGACCAATGACGCCATAGACCTCCTGATAAACTATCGCTGGCCAGGTAACATCCGCCAACTGAAGAACCTGGCCGAGACCGTCACCGCGCTGGAATCTGAAAAGCTTACCCCTACATCGGAAAGATGCGTCATCGATGCCGCTACCCTCTCCAAATACATGCCCAAGGAAGAGATAAACCTCCTCCCTGTAGCTGCAAAGGAAGAAAGAAGCGACTCCATCCCTGATTCCGACAGGCAGATGATTATCAAGGCCATCCTGGATCTCAAGCAGGAGGTGGATGACCTGAAGGCGAAAATCGGATCCGGTCCTGTGCACGCACCTGCGCTCAAGCCGTTACAGGTGCACGAGGAAGAACCCGAATGGCAGGGTCAGGGAACTCCCGTCCAGAGCGACAACATCGGCAAGGTGGTGGATATCAACGTTGAGGAACAGCCTCACCAGGACCTGTCGTTGAGCCGGTCCAAGGTGGACATTATCGTAAAGGCGCTGGAAAAGCACCACGGTAACCGCAAGCTCGCCGCCGAAGAAGTCGGCATCTCGGAAAGGACCCTGTACCGATGGATTGAAAAATATCATCTAGACTGAACATGAAGAAAAGATTATTCATAGCCTTGACCCTGGTCGCTATCTTCCTTACCGGAGGGTGCTCCATCGTACATTATTCCTTTTCGGGCACCTCGATCCAGCCCGACGTAAAGACGGTGGTTATCCATTACTTTGAATATAAGGCCCTGAAAGTCAACCCTTCACTCAGCAATGACCTCACCGAGGCCATGAAGGACAAATTCCGCAAGCTCACAAAACTGGAGCAAGTGGACATGGACGGTGACATCGAACTCGAAGGATCAGTGACGGGCTATGAAGTGAGGGCGTCTGCCGTGACGGCCGATGAAGTTGCGGCACAGAACCGCCTCACTGTCACCGTGAAACTTAAATTCACCAACAGGAAATATCCCGAAGAAGACTTTGAGAAGGATTTCTCGGCCTACTCCGACTACGATTCGACCAATTCTCTCGATGCGGTCGAGGCTTCACTTTGCGAAGAAATAGTAGAGAAACTGGTGGAAGACATGTTCAACGCCAGCGTAGCTCAGTGGTAACGATGGATGGAGGACGTAATATAGGATCTCTTTCATTGGAAGAGCTTGCAGGGGTCATCACTCTGTACCCCTGGTTCGGCGCGGCCCGGAGGGAGCTATGTGAAAGGATGGCAAAGGCTGGAGGAAGCGAATGGGGAAAGGCCCAGTACGCAGATGCAGCCATGTACATAGCCTCCAGAACCATCGTCTGGGACATCCTGAGGTCTTCCAGCGAAACCGACTATTCCGACAAGGATGTGGAAGCATTGCTTAAATCGGTTTCCCGTCCAAAGGTGAAAGCGGTAGGCGGGGATTTCTTCTCTTCCGACCAGTACGACAGTGTCACCCAGGCAGAGGACAATTATTTCTCGAAATTCAAGGCCACCAGGTCTGAAGAAAAGGAGGAGCGGAGCTGGGAGGATCCGGAACTTGGATTCTGCACAGAAACACTCGCCTGGATCTACGCAGAGCAGGGCTATTTTACTGAGGCAAAAAAGATTTATTCCCGGCTAATCTTGCGATATCCGGAAAAAAGTGCTTACTTTGCATCCCTTATTGAAAAATTGGACAAGGAAAATTAAAATTTAAGAATATGAATACCCTTTTCACAATCCTCACGATCCTGATTGTCATCGCGGCCATCCTGCTTACCGCAGTTGTCCTGCTTCAGAGCGGCAAAGGCGAAGGTATGGCCAGCAACTTCACTTCAGCCAATCAGACTCTTGGAGTAAGGCAGACCGCCGACATCCTCGAGAAGGTGTCCTGGGGCCTCGTGACCTTCATCCTCGTAGTGTCCATCATCACCTCCTTCACCATCAGGAACCATGTTACCGGTGTTGACGTGAACGACATCATCGAGAATGTCGAGGAGCAGCCCGAGTTCCCTTCAGCCCCTATCCAGCAGGGCGCCCCTTCCACCGAGGCTCCTTCCAACTAATGACATTTTGTCATAAATAACTGTTGGAACATATTTTGACTCCTAGAAGTCCGGCCGCTTGGCCGGACTTTTTAATTTGTACGATATGGACAACAGAAATAACAACACTCAATTGCAAGTCCTTACGAAGTTTGCCGTCAACCTGAACGAGCAGGCTTCCAAAGGAAAGCTTGACCCTGTCATCGGCAGGGACGATGAAATAAGACGGGTCCTCCAGATCCTTAGCAGGAGGACGAAAAACAACCCTATACTGGTTGGAGAACCGGGAGTAGGAAAGACCGCCATCTCTGAAGGCATCGCCCAGAAGATCATCGACGGTGACGTACCGGAGAATCTGAAGAGCAAAAAAGTATATTCATTGGACATGGGTGCCTTGATCGCGGGAGCGAAGTACCAGGGCGAATTCGAAGAGAGGCTAAAGGGCGTCGTCAAGGAAGTAGTCGAAAGCGCAGGTGAAATCATCCTGTTCATCGACGAAATCCACACCCTAGTCGGCGCCGGAAGGACTTCCGGAGCAATGGATGCATCGAACATCCTCAAGCCCGCACTCGCAAGGGGTGAACTGAGGACGATCGGTTCAACCACCCTTGACGAGTACCAGAAGTATTTCGAGACCGACAAGGCCCTTGAACGCCGGTTCCAGATGGTAATGGTCGATGAGCCGTCGACAGCAGAATCCATCGCCATCATGAGAGGCCTGAAGGAAAAGTACGAGAACCATCACCGGGTCAAGATTGAAGATGATGCCCTCATTGCGGCAGTCAATCTCTCCCACAGGTACATAACAAACAGGTTTCTCCCCGACAAGGCAATCGACCTGGTGGACGAGGCTGCGTCAAAACTGCGGCTGGAGATGAATTCAGTTCCTGAACCGATCGCCGAGTTGAACAGCGACATCCGTCAGCTGGAGATCGAGAAGGAAGCAGTTAAGAGGGAAGGCACTTCACTCAAGTCCGAGAAAATCGACAAGGACCTCAACGATAAACTGGCGGCTCGCGACGCCCTTATGAAGAGATGGAATGATGAAAAAGACATCCTTTCAGGACTTCAGGAAGCACGCCAGAAAATGGAGGACTACAAGATTGAAGCAGCTTCTGCCGAAAGGGCCGGTGACTACGGCAAGGTGGCAGAACTCCGCTATGGCAAAATGGCCGAAACCCAGAAGACCATCGATGACCTGACAGCCAGGCAGGCAGAGATAAAGGATCCTATTGTCACCGAAGCCGTGACGCCCCAGGACATCGCGGAAGTGGTTGCCAAATGGACCGGAATCCCTGTACAGAAGATGCTTGAAAGCGAGAAGGAGAAACTGCTTAGGATAGAGACCGAGATCCACAAGAGGGTCGTGGGACAGGATCAGGCCATTCAGGCCGTTGCCGATGCAGTCAGGCGTTCACGTGCCGGATTGTCCAACGAGAAAAGGCCTATTGGATCCTTCCTCTTCATGGGTACCACCGGAGTCGGCAAGACCGAACTGGCAAAGGCCCTGGCCGAATTCCTGTTCAATGACGAGAACATGATCACCAGGATCGACATGAGCGAGTACCAGGAGCGCCACACGGTCAGCCGTCTTGTCGGAGCGCCTCCGGGATACGTCGGTTACGATGAGGGTGGCCAGCTGACGGAGGCCGTAAGGAGGAAACCCTATTCAGTGATCCTTCTGGACGAGATTGAAAAGGCCCATCCCGATGTGTTCAATGTGCTTCTCCAGGTTCTGGACGACGGCCGTCTTACCGACAACAAGGGCCGGACGGTGGATTTCAAGAACACTATCCTGATCATGACCTCGAATGCCGGTTCGGACATAATCGCGAACTATATGGAGAAACTTCCACAGGTAGGCCTTCCGGGCGCCGATCCTACGGAAGAGATGAAAGCCATAGCCAGGAGGCGTGAACTTCTTGAAGAATGCAAGGCCAAGGTCATGGACGTTCTCAAGATGACCGTAAGGCCGGAATTCCTCAACAGGATCGACGAGATCATAATGTTCGACCCCCTCACCAGGAACGACATCCGCGACATCCTACACATCCAGATGCATCAGCTTCAGGATAAACTCTCTGAAGAAGGAGTATCGATCGAGTTTACAAAGGAATTCGAGGACTGGATGGTCGAAGGAGGTTACGATCCCGCTTATGGCGCCCGTCCTATCAAGAGGCTCATGCAGAGGGAACTGGTCAACCAGCTGGCAAAGGAAATCCTTGCCGGAAAGGTTCATAAGGATTCCACCATCGAAGTAGATGCAGCCGCAGGCAGCATAGTCCTTCGCGACAAGGCGAAAGCCTGAAAAAATCAGAAGTCTTTACCCTCGAAGAGGTTTGTACCGGAGGCTGAAGGCCCCTTGTGGTTGGAAGAGTTGAAATTCCATGTCAGCGACACTACCACATTCGGGTACTTCGGCCTTACCGTTGTCCTGGACATTAGGCCCGGGGCGGTGCGGGTGTTGAAATACCTTGCCGTGTGGAAGACATCATGGGCGACCATCGAAAGGGTCAACCGGTCCTTCAGCATCTGCTGACGAACTCCGAAGTTGAAATAAGCGTAGGCCTTTTCCCTTCCCTGAGTGAGGATCTTGGGGCCGACTGCATAAGCATCGAACTGAAGGCGGGTGGTTTTCGAAGCCTGGAAGGAGTTTATCCAGTTTGCCTGGTAATAGAATCCCCGGGCATCTGAACATGCCTCATTACGACTGACAAAACGATAGTCAAAGAGACTCCCGGCCGCTGAGCTAGTCCACCACGGAGTGGGATGCAGGACCCCTGCCAATTCGAATCCGGTCTCACTCTGGTTACCGGCATTGACTATCATGTCCAGGGTGACCCCGGGTTCGTAGGCCGTCCTGATCCAGTCGCTGATGTCCCTGCGGTAACGGTAATATGCCGTTGCAGAAAGGCTGTTACTTTTGGAAAAGGATTTGTTCCATCCCAGTTCCGCGCTGTGAACATATTCCGGAAGTATGTCCGGATTGCCCATCTTCTTGGTGTAGTAGTCCTCGTAGGTTATGTATGGCTCCAGATTCCATATTCCAGGCCTGTTGGTCCTGTAGGAATAGCCTGCCCTTAAAGCCCCTGCTTTTCCAGCATCATACTGAAGGTGTGCAGATGGGAACAGGTCGAACCTCTTTATGTTCCTGGATGCATCCACAATCTCTATGTCCATCCTGTCCAGGACACGGTCTCCGCGAAGTCCTGCATCGAAGGTGAGCTTGCCGACGTGCTCCCGGATCATAGCATAGACGGAATGGACCTGACGGCGGTAATAGAACGGAGTTGCGAGGTCTTCCTGCCAGTCAAATTCCTGGGCTTCCCTGTCCCAGTACTTTATCCTGTACCCTCCATGCTCACTGTAGGTGGTGTACTGGTAACCAGCCTCGAACTGACCGCCTTCCCGGTAGGACAGTTTGTAGGTCAGAGAACCGTCACAATCCCAGTGGTGCTCCTCCTCGTAACCACGGGTTCCTTCGTAGCGGTTTCCTGAAGAATCGAACATGTTGCTCTCTGTGTACTCTATACTGTAACTGTCATAGCGGAAACGGTTCTGGAGCGCTATCTCGTTCTTTTCATCAGGTCTCCACACATAATCCAAAGAGACCTGGAAAAGGTCCTTCCTAAGATTATAGCGGTCATGCGAGTCATAAAGAGACTCTTCCTGCCTGCCCTCTCCACTGTATTTCCTGGTCTCATCATAGCGCATGTCACCTCCCCTCCAGAAGTCTGTCCTTCCGACCTGGGCATCAAGAGAAAGGTTATGCTTCCTTCCATCAGAGTACTGCCATCCAGCCCTTCCGACATAGCTCCCGTTGCGACTCCACCTCTCTCCTTCCGAAATGGAGGTAGTCTCTATTCCCAGGACCTCAGTACTCTTCTCCTGAGTGAATTCGCTTCGTCCCTTGATCTGCTGCAGGGTTCCGCCAGCATACCAGTTGTTCCTTCCCTTACGGTAATTGAGTGTACCGTCAAACCCCCAGGTGCCAAGAGTGCTCCCGGTGGTGGTGAAAAGACCGCTCCACTGGTCAGACAGGGATTTCTTCGTAGTGATGTTTATTATTCCGGCATCACCGTCAGTCCTGTACCTGGCGGAGGGGGTGGTGAGGATTTCAATGTCCTCGACTGAAGCAGCCGGAATCTGCTGAAGGGCGGAGGTTCCTTCTAGGGGGCTGGGCTTTCCGTCAACATAGACAAGGAAGCGGGTACTTCCACGGAAACTCAGGTTCCCGTCGCTGTCCACGAGGACAGAGGGCAGACCTGACAGGATGTCAACGGCAGTACCTCCTGAAGCTGTAACGGAAGAAGAGGCGCTGATCTGCTGACGGTCAAGCTTGTAGACAATACGGTTCTTCTCTCCCGTCACAGTCACCTCACGAAGCCCTTCTGCAGTACGTGCCAGGCTGATCACTCCCAGGTCACGCCTTTCAGGTGATCCGGCTCCCAAAGTCAGTTTGTCGCTTACAAAGGAGTCGTAGCCCATCATCCTTACCAGCACCAGCACCTCTCCGGAGGGAATGCTTCCGACGCTGAAAACACCGAGGGAATCAGAAGCCCCGTAGGTAATGATCCTGTCTTCCAGATCCATCACCAGGATGTCGGCGGAAGGGAGCGGTGCCCCGTCGGATGCATCCACCACTTTCCCTGAAACCAGATGACTTGCCCGCCCCGTCTGGCATACAGCCGGAACGAGGCAGATAAAAATTGTAACTGATGTCAGAAGGAACCTTTTAATCATCACAGTCGGTGTGAGGCTGCAAATTCCGGAGTAATGTAATTGAAAGCCGACTGGCAGCAACAGGCAGAGAAGCTCTGGGCACAAGAGACCAGATCGTCCCACTGCTCTTTGGAAAGACCGTTACGGAGCATATCTCCCGTAATACCGTCCTTGACCAGGCCGTAGATGAAACCGGCGTTGAAATTGTCTCCCGCACCGATGGTGCTGATAGTCCTTATCGGCTCGACAGGATAGTCCCCGACCGGTCCCCTGCTGTCGATAATCTTCAATGGTGCTGATCCGAAGGTGCAGATGAAGTTGCTGCAACGGGAAGAGAGCTTCTCATCGAAGACCTTCTGGGCATCTCCAATGCCGAACAGGGTGATGAAATCCTCATGGCTGCCCCTGACTACATCAGCCAGTTCAAAGTTCTCCCAAAGGGCATTGCCGATGTTTCCCAGATCCTTCACATGGGAAGGACGGAAATTGACGTCGTAATAGAGGACCGCTCCCAGGTCACGAGCATGCTCCAGAAAGCGTTTGACCAGGGGCCTGCAAGCCGGATTGAGGGCATAGAACGATCCGAACAGGACTATGTCGTCCTTTTCTATCTCCGGATAGACGAAATCCGGACGTTCCTCCTGGGCGTCCCTGTAGAAGATGTACTCGGCATCATTCTTCTCATCGAGGAAGGCAAGCGACAGCGGAGTCTTGGATTTCAGCATGTTGACATAGTCCGGAGTGACTCCGTTCTCTTTCATGAAATCCTTTATCATGGCACCGACCCTGTCGTCTCCGAACTCGGAGAGGAAATCGGACGGTATGCCGCACCTTCCAAGGGAAATCATTGAATTGAAGGTGGATCCTCCCGGAACTGCAGCCTGGGGCTGGCCTCCGCGGAAAACTATGTCGAGGACAGTCTCCCCTATTCCTATGACTTTTCTCATAACTCTGTCATTATTGTCAGGAGAACTCTATCTCCTTGATTATCCGTTTCATTCCTGCATATTTCTCAAGCACCCACATCACGAATCGGATATCGGTGTTGATGCACTTGTTATAGCCTTCCGTGTAGGAAGTGTCGCTGGCAAGGGATTCCAGGTTTCCATCAAAGGCCAACCCGATCAGGTCGCCTTCAGCATTGAGTACGGGACTTCCGGAATTGCCTCCTGCAATGTCGTTGTCAGTTATGAAATCCACTATCATCCCATGTCTCTTCTTCCCCACCTTGAAGCCCCAACGCCCCCAAAAGTCCTTCTCAAGGAAATACTTCTGGCGGTCATTCAGATTGTAATCATGGTTGGAGGGGTCATATTTCTGGAGAATACCAGCCGGAGTCGAATACCAGTCGTGCCAGACTCCGTCATTGGGACTGAAGCCTCCTACCCTGCCATAGCTTATCCTCATTGTGGAATTAGCGTCCGGGTACTGGATCTCTCCGTTCTGGAACCTCATCCAATATAGAGCCCTCTTGTACTCGGTTTCCAGTTCAAGAGCCCGGAAGCGTTGATCCTGATGACCGTTCCTTTCGTTATAAACGGAGATGGAGGAATCCGATATAAACCTTCTCAGAGGATCCTGCTCTAGTTCGTCCATCGTCTCCATCGCATCGACCCTTAATTTGGACGAAGCCAGGCTTCCATCCCATAGGTATTTTGCCATGGCAGCGAAGTCATAGCCGAAACGATCCTGGACCCAACGCTGATAGGGGCCGAAGTAGTAACTGTCAAGATTTGTGAAATACTCCTTCAAGGCATATTCAAGAAGATCCTTTTCGACATCCGGGTCCGTCTCAGCAATGGCGGAGAGCAAAACCTCTTTTGCCTTCTTGACATCCTTGGAGTTCCAGGCGCGGAGCAGGTAACTACCGACGAAAGTGCCCCGCATTATAGTCTCCCTGAAAATCGCCTTGTCCCGCTCTACTGAAGCAGTCTTTGAATATGCTTCCGTGAGGTCACTGACCAGGTCCCCCCAGCGGTCGGTGCGGATGTCACCTCCGGCAATCCAGTTCTTCATCCTGCGCTCCTGGGACAGTTTCTCGTCCTTCACCCGAAAACGCTTGTAGCACTCAGCCATACCAACATTGTTGACCTGGGAGTTGCTCAAGCCGAAATAACGGTCGGAGTACTTGAGTCTTACGTAAGGATTGGCATCCATCCTCCTGGCCATGATCTTGAGCTGATTGCCCCTGATCTCGTTCGAAACCGGCAGGACCACTTTCTCCTGATAATCGATTTCAGCAGAGGAAGCGTACCTGTCAGTCCTGCCAGGATAACCGATCACCATGGCAAAAGAACCCGGGGAATAACCTTTCAAAGAAACTTTCAGGCTCTTCTCATTCCTAACCGGCACACCATTCTCATAGATCCTGTAGATTGCGAAATCGCAATTGTTCCTGGGCCAGGTGAAGTTGTCGGTCTCTCCTCCAAAATACCCGATGCACACAGGAGGAGCAGCGACCAGGCGGACATCATCGTAAACCTTGTAGGCTGAGATATAGGATTTCTCCCCCGCCCACATTTCACTCAGGATGCACGTGAGTCCTGTGCTTTCTCCGTACCTTTTCTGGAGAATTGACGCTATCCTCCTCTGAGAAAAGGGGTTTCCCTCTTCATCGTATTGTTTACCGAGGGCGGCCACCTCGTCCGTCACGTCAAAAACCCTTTTCAGGAAATAGACATGCTCTCCTTCCACGGGCAGTTCCTGCTCTGTTGACATCGCCCAATAGCCTTCCTCAAGGTAGTCATGCTCCGGAGTACTCAGGGAAGCGATGTTGGAATAGGCACAATGGTGGTTGGTGATTATCAGGCCGTTGTCGGAAATCACGCTTCCGGTGCAGTAGAAACCTATCGATACCACGGCATCTGAAACGGTTGTCCCGGGGGCATCGGCATTGAATATCTCCCTGGCTGACAATTTAAGGCCGCGGGCCTTCATGTTCTTTTCCAGGGCGGAATTGATGTCCTGGATAAGCCACATCCCTTCATCGGCGTGGGAAAGCGCCGGAAGGAGCAAGGCAAATACAGAGATTATAAACCTTGATAACTTCATTACCTTACACGGATCACATCTCCGTGGTCCTTGATGACCGCTTCCTTCCACTTGTCCGTATAACCAGGGTTGGTAATACCGGCAGGAGTACCGTCATTATACTGTGAGTGCTTGAAACTGCCGTCTTCTTCCTGAGCCTTGACATTACCGTCGATGAACTTCACGGTGATCATCTCTTCCAATTCCACCCAATTCCAGAACTGACGCTGGGCAGTGTTCACAGAGTAATCCGTCAGCATCTTCTTCACAGGGGCGAACCAGTCCTTGCTCTCTAGACCCTTCTTTTCAGCCTTGGGCAGGATTGAATTGTAAGTGGCCAAGGCCTTGGCATCCATCTCTGCCACCTTGGAGAACATCTGGTCGTTCTCGAACTTGTCGATGGCCTCGCGGACTGTCGGCGCCATCATGTTATAGGCCTTGTAGCAGTCGTTTGCAACCCTGTTGTTGATCCAGAATGAAGAGGTCTTTGAATATTCCAGCATGTTGCCGTTACCGACCTTGAAGCACTCGGGAACCTCGTTGGTGTTGGAATATATGGGGGTGATGTAAGAAGTCGCAGCATCGTCGGTACCGAACCAGATAATTCCTCCGACAACGTCGGGAAGGTCATGCCTGGCCTGTGCGACAAACCAGAAACCGGTCTGCTGGGTAGCGATAGCCCTCTCGTTGACATAATTCCATCCGTCTTTCTCGAAGCCCATCGGCCTCCATCTGTAAGGGAGTGCGTTGCCACCGGCCCCGATGTCGGTGGTCATGTCG
>JAGCWD010000103.1 GCA_017962025.1 Bacteroidales bacterium | reverse complement strand
GTGCGCAAAGGAAGCCATCTTCAAGAGAGTTTCCGCTTATCGCGTGTCTTTTTCAGAGCAGATCGAAGTCGAACGCTTCCGTCCGAAAGGAGAGGGTGAACTGGACGCCACTTTCATCCACAAGGACGGATACGAGGAAGACTTTGAACTCGAGTACATCACCTTCGACAACCATGTGCTTGTCTGGGTAGTCGGATAATAATAAACTTAAAAGATCAATACAATGACAGTGCTTATCATCATCATCGCCATCGCGGTGCTCATTTTCCTGTACATCTTCAAGACCCAGCGCGAATTCGTCAGCCTTGAGGAGAAGATGAAGAACGCCTATGGCCAGATCAATGTCCAACAGAAGACCAGGTGGGATGCGGTCACCAACCTCGTAGAGATGACCAAGCAGTACACTCAGCACGAGCATGATACCCTCGTGGACGTGATCTCAAAGCGCAGGATTGACAACGCCACTCCCGAACAGATAGCTGACCAGGACAACGCCATCCAGAGTGTCCTGAGCCGCCTGAACGCTGTGGCCGAAGCCTATCCCGATCTCAAGGCCAACCAGATGTTCATCGACACGATGGCAAGTATCCGCCAGTACGAGGAGAACGTCAGGACCAGCAGGATGGTCTACAATGACTCTGTGACCAAACTCAACATGATGGTGCGCCAGTGGCCTTCATCGATCGTGGCCTCCATGCTTCATTTCACCACTCACGATCTTCTCCCCGAAGACACTGCCAAGGCGGAAGCCCCTTCAGTTTCGGACATATTCAACAAATAACATGAGACGGCTTCAGGCAATCCTGGGCCTCTTCCTGCTTTTCCTCGCCGTTCCTTCACTGGCTCAAAGCCAGGTGGACACGGTGAGGATTGATGTAGAATTGCAGGATGATGGTTCCGCTTTCATCCGCGAAAGATGGGTGATCGATGTGTCGGGCGACATAACGGAGTGGTATCTCGGAAAGGATAACCTCGGCCGGATGGACATCCTGGACTTCATGGTTACTGATGAAACCGGGAGGGAATATGTCTATGAAGGCAAGAACTGGGACATCCACCGTACCCGTCAGGAAAAAGCGGGGAAATGCGGAATAGTCCAAAAGCGTGACGGCTACGAGCTTTGCTGGGGAGTCGGCAGCAGCGGTCCCCATACCTACACTGCAAGCTACACACTCTCCGGACTCGTCAAAGGCTATTCCGACAGGGATGGTTTCAACCACATGTTCGTTACCCCTACCGACAATGCCCGGGATGTCCTGCTTACGATCCGCAAGAACGGAACTATTCTCACCGATGCCAACACCCAAGTCTGGGGATTCCGTTTCCACGGTGAGACCGAGGTCCTTGGAGGTGCCGTAAATTACTGGTCAACAAGGCCTTTCGATTCCAATAGCGCATTGGTTGCGATGGTCAGTTTCGAGAAGGGAATATTCACTCCCACCCTGACCTACGACAAGTCTTTCGAGGAAGTCAAGGAAGAAGCATTCAAAGGCAGTGATTACAAGAAGTCCGAGGGCTGGCTTTTGGAAAATCTCCTCCAACTCTTGATGGTCTTCATCTTCATCATGGTTCCTTTCCTCGGTATCGGAAGGATGATTTCCATAAAGAAGAGAAAGAAGGAACTGCTCGGCGGCAAGATGAAGGATGTCTCCTGGTTCAGGGACGTTCCGGTCGGCGGCGACCTCAGGGAAGCCAGCAATATCCTCAGAGCCTTCTCAGGAAAGACGATCACTGAGAACCAGAACCTGATTGCCGCGTACATGATGCGTCTCTTCTACAGGGGGGCCTTCAGTCTAGTACCCCAGTCCGGGAGCAATGTTGCATTCAAGATAGGCCAGCTGGACCTTCCAACAGACTCGGTTACAGACAAGGACCTTTCCCTGGAGTCCGAGCTTTTCGAATTCTTCAAGGAAGCTGCAGGGAATGACGAGATCCTCCAGAAAAAAGAGCTCCGGAGATGGGCTGACCGCAATGCCAAGAGAATATACAACTGGCAGAACAAGATTCCTAACGGGAAAACCCTCAAGACAATGCAGCCTTCTGACGTGCAGGAAGTCTTTGGCTTGAAAAAGTTCCTCAAGGATTTCACCCTCATCAAGGACAGGGGTACCGTGGAGGTCAAGCTTTGGAACAACTACCTCATTTTCGCTTCCCTCTACGGCATAGCCGACCAGGTCTACAAAGACTTCAAGAAAGTCTGTCCCGAGTACTTCACCCTGTCACAACAGATGGCACAGATGCAGGAAGTTACCCCCGTAGTTATCTGGAACACTTTCGGCGACACTTCCCGTTACTTTAACCAGAGTGCGATCAACTATTCCGCCCGTCACAGCACCGGAACTACCCGCTGGAGCGGAGGCGGTGGCTTTACCTCTTTCGGAGGCGGTGGAGGATTCTCAGGAGGCGGATTCTCAGGAGGCAGATAAGTGTCTTTTGACATAAAAGCACTATTTTTGCATCAGGTCTTTCCGGCTAACTAGATTGAGATGATTTTGAAGAGGATTATTGCATCATTGATGGTTGCGGCATCCATTTTCGCAGCCGCAAGCGCCAATGCACAGGATACGAAAGCCGGAAAAACGGTTGAAGGAAGACTGATCGACGCGGTCGGAGCAATGGAAGGGCAGCAATTCAAGGAGGCCATGTCCATCCTTGAAGGGATCCTTTCCATTGACCCTGCAAACGACGCGGCCTACTACTACCTTGGACTCTGCCATCTTTACAACCGGAATGTCAAGGAAGCCCAGACTGCCCTGAAAAAAGCCTCTGAACTGGACCCGGGCAACTACTGGTACAAGGACAGACTCGCAATCGCCTATTCCATGACGGGAGAGGATGACCTGACCATCGCAACCTATGAGGACCTGCTGAAGGAATTCCCGAAAAAGAACGAGATCTACTTCTCACTGGTCAACCTTTATCTTAAGCAGAATCAGTTCGACAAGGCCCTTGCAGCCATGGATCAGATCGAGACCGTGTTCGGGAAGAACGAAAACGTGACAACCACACGGTATGACATCCTACTCCGCCAGAACAAGCCAGAGGAGGCCCTGAAAGCGCTTGAGAACTACAATAAAGAGTTTTCATCCCCATTCGTCCTAACCAAGCTTGGAGACCACACAATGGC
The DNA here is from genome assembly GCA_017962025.1 of Bacteroidales bacterium. GTDB lineage: Bacteria > Bacteroidota > Bacteroidia > Bacteroidales > UBA932 > Cryptobacteroides. The sequence goes on along the minus strand of JAGCWD010000103.1, from coordinate 5,555 downwards.
CGAATACAAAGATTCGGTTGCCCTCGCCTACTATCAGGAAGCCCTGGAGCTACAGGGAGACTACATGCCTGCCCTTCTCGGAGAAGCGGAAGTTTACAGGAGCAGGAGGGACTATGTGGCCTTTTTCGCTGACATCAGCAAGTTTTTGGACAATGAGGAAACCGTACCGCAGGCCAAGGCTCAGTACCTCAGCATGTTGCTTCAACGTTCCGAACCCAGGTTCATCCGCAGTTTCCAACCACAGATAGATTCGTTGTACGAAACCTTCGTCCTCCGGCATCCTTCAGACAGTTCAACCCTTAAAGCTACCGGCAGTTACTACTATGCCACGGAAAGGCCGGATAAGGCAAAGATCTATTTCAGGAAAAACAAGGACTTGAATCCGGAAAGCCTTGACGCCACTGCGACCTATGTCCAGTTCCTTGGCTACTTGAGTGATTGGGATGCACTATCCACTGCAGCTGACAGTGCCCTGGCGAAATTCCCCCGTGAAACCGCCTTCCTTGAGATGAAAAATGTAGCCTGCTACAACAAGGAGGACTGGCAGGGTATTATCGACAACTGCAAGAAGATGATCTCAATCGCACCGGCTGACACCGCCGTTACGGTGCCAGCCCTGTCCAACATCGGTGACATGTACCACGAGATGGGGAATGACAAGGAAGCGTTCAACTACTACAAAAAAGCCCTGAAAATCAATCCGGACTATGCTCCTGCCCTAAACAACTACGCTTACTTCCTGTCACTGATGGGGAAGAGTCTGAAGAAGGCATGTGCGATGAGCAAGAAAACGATTGACCAGGAACCCGACAACGCAACCTATCTGGACACTTACGGATGGTTGCTACACCTCCTTGGGAAGGACCAGGATGCCAAGGCTGTTTTCAAGCATGCCCTGATCTATGGAGCAAAGGACAGTGCGACGAGCCTGGAGCATTACGCTGAAGTTCTGGAATCTCTTGGTGAAACCGACCTGGCAAAGGTTTACAGGACCCAGGCCGCAAACAAGAAAGCAGAAGGAAAAGAATGATCGGACGGCTGGGAAGAATATTCATTACCCTGGCCCTCGCCTTTACGGCGGGGGTGACGACGGCATATTCCCAGGACACCAAGGCTCAAGAGGCTAAAAAAGCCCGGCTCCAAAAGGAGATTGCCATCCTCGACAGTCAGATCAAGGCGATTGCCACCAAAAGTGCAAGCGCCGTCAACAAGCTCAGCCTCATTAGGAAGAAGGTCGATGCCAGGAAGGAATTAGTAGCCGAAAGTGACCGTGAAATAGCCGGCTTCGCCTCCTCAATTGCATCTAAGGAGAGGGAAATCAAGGTCATGCAGGCCCGCCTGGACACTCTCTCAGACTACTATGAAAGACTAATAAGAGGTGCTTACAAAAACCGTAATGCCAAAGTCTGGTACATGTACATCCTGGCCAGCGATAACCTTGGACAGGCTTTCAGGAGATATGGTTATCTCCGCGACCTTTCCAAGCAGATGAACATCCAGGCAGAAAGGATAATTGCCACAAGGGATACCCTCGCAAAGCAAACCGAGGAACTGGAAGCCCTGAAGAAGGAAGCTGAATCCCTCCGCAGCCAGAGAATGGCAGAAGTCGGTAAGTTGCAGGCTGAACAGAACGATTCACAGCAACTTGTCAACCAGCTCAAGAAGGACAAGAAGAAGTACCAGCAGGACCTCAACAAGAAACAACGTGAGGTTGAGGCGCTTAACAGGGAAATCCAGAGAATCATCCAGCAGGCTCTTGAAGACAAGGGCAGCAAGAAGGGCTCAGGAAAGACCACCGCAAAACCAGCGAAGCCGATCGACTACACCCTGGCAAAGCAATTCGAAGCTAACAAGGGTAAACTTCCCTGGCCGGCAGATGGACCTGTCGTGGAGCATTTCGGACAGAGGTATCACCCGGTGTACACCAATCTAAAGCTTCCTTTCAATAATGGTATTTCAATAGCCCTATCCCAAGGCACAGCCGTAAAAGCAGTTTTCGACGGAGAAGTCAAACAAATCGTCGTGATGCCCGGCTACAACAAGTGCGTTCTGGTTCAGCATGGCAATTACTTCTCCTTCTACTGCAAGATGGGATCTGTCAGCGTCAAGGCAGGAGACAAGGTTAAAACCGGCCAGTCTCTCGGAACAGTGGACACGATCGGCGGGGAGACACAACTGCATCTCCAAATCTGGTCTGGAAAGAACCCGCAGAATCCCGAAACATGGTTAAGGCCAAGATAGAATGAGACACGTCATCACAATATCGAATACGGAAGACCTCGACAGGGCGGCAGAAGAATTCCTTTCTGAAATCGGAGAGAACAGGATAATAGCTTTCTACGCACCCATGGGAGCCGGTAAGACCACATTTACCACTGCAGTCTGCCGGAGACTGGGAGTCAGGGACGATGCGGTGAGTTCTCCGACCTTCGCAATAGTCAACGAGTACCGTACCTCTTCAGGAGAGCCTTTGTACCATTTCGACTTCTACCGGATTACAAAAATCACCGAGGCTTTGGACATAGGCTTCTATGATTATATCGACAGCGGATGCCTTTGCATTATCGAATGGCCGGAAAACATTGAGGAGATCCTTCCTGAGGAAACCCTTAAAGTCTCGATAGCCGTCAATCCCGACGAATCCCGTACCCTATTCTGGGAAGATTAGTCCTGCTTGCCAAAAGATTCAAGAAGCTCCCGTAGGGAATATGCGAATTCCTTAACGGAGTCACTGTTCACCTCTTCCACCCTCGAAAGGTTATGCTGAAGATTAGCCTTAAAGAATGTTTCGTTCAGCAAAACCCCACCTCCCAGGATCCCGGTAATCCAATTACCGTTTACCAGTTCGACCACAGTAAAACCGGCAACTCCGGCATTCAGGAGCATGGTACCGATTCCGCGCAAAGGATCACCCAAATAGATCTGGCCGGCAGGAGGAAAGAACGAAAGGAATGTTGCCGTCCCCTCCTTTCTGGGCCTGGGAGCTTTTTTGAATATATTCACGACTGCCTCCCTGCGGATTTCATCCTCCCCCGCAAATACAAGGGCCTTCTCCCTCGATTCGGAAAAACGCCAGGAAGAAGCCAGAAGGACTGAATAAATGTCTGGAAAATCATCCGCCCTCCCGCTTTCTTCCAGATATCCAAGGGCAGCACCGGCATCACCGGTTTTGAAGCAGCAACGTGCTTTTGAGAGAAGCACTTCGGACTGTTCTTCCGGGGAGAGCAGATAGAGGCGTATCCTGTCAAGCGTAAGGAGTGCATCTTCAAAACAAGAAGCTTCCTCATAGCAAGCCGCTTTTGAGCGAAGGGCAGAATGGACGGATGACGGATCTCCGGATCCATACACCTCCTTTTCCCACTGGAGTGCTCTCTCCAGCGGATCATATCCCTTCATCTCCTGCCCCTTAGCGGAAAATACTGCGCAAAGGAAGATGCAGATGATAGAGGACAAGCGTATTCTCTGCTGCCAAACGTTCATCTTTCTCGATACTCACAGACATGTAACTCCCATATATATTTCCAAGATAGAAAGAAGCACACAATGCCCCTGAAACAATGGTGCGCCAATCCTTCATTCCATGTTTGCTCCAATTCTCTGCCGTGACCGCACCGAGGGATCCGACCGTGAGGAAGGCTGCTACTCCCTCGCCCAGCCTTCCTGCATAGATCTTCCCTGCACCAGGGATGATGGCAGAAGCCACGGCCGCCACTCCGGCCATCCTATGCCTTGATGAGAAGCGGGCAGAACCGATCTCCGACAAGATCTGCTCACTCTCCTCCAAGGTGTAATCAGAATAAGTAAACCCTCCACTCAGGCGAAGCCAGTCATCTCTGTTTCCACGCAGAAGCGCCAGACCTGCATTTTGAAGAAGAGCCAGTTCGGAATAAGGGCCTCCTTCTGAAAAAACAGGCTCTTCTGAAGCAGACTCCATCATCCAGGAAGCCCTGTCATATTCCCCCAGAGTCGAGAGGGACACAACCCCATAGAACAAGGACTCCGGTCCGAATACTGATGAAACAGGTACTTTTGAAAACAGATCCGCTGCCTGTGAAAGCTTCCTGTCCGAAAAAAGGACTTTCGCCCTCAGGAAATCCAGGGTGTCCGAAGAGGAATAAGGGTGTTTTGACAGAGTCCTTGCATCGAGACTATATTCATTGTCCAGCAAGTACTTGAAAAAGTCATAATCTTCCGAAATGAACTCTGTTCCTGACGAGGGAAATATTACCTTTGAAGAGTCCGGAATTGGGATCTTAGGGACTTCTCTTGAAGATACACGACCGATCCTGGAAGAAGACATGATCCTGTCCGGAAGACCGAGCAGTCCTTTTACCTGGCCGCTTGCAGATTGAAGGGTCAGGAGTAACAGGAGAAGGGACAGGAGGAGGCGCGGCATGGAGCGTCACTTCTTGATGTTCGGGGTGGATTTGAGCGGTTTGGCGTCAGAAGGCACCTTGAAGTTGAACATAGGGTCATTACCGTCCAGGGTGACATTGGTATAAATGGTGCGGACCAGCGTCGAATCCTTTTTGGATGTATACTGGACGGAAGTCACCCTGAGCGGGAGCATCAGGTTTGAGAACTTGTTGTAGGATGAAAGATAAGTCTTGCTGACAACTGCGCCTGATGCATCGAAATAGGCAAGGTAGATAGGCAGATAGTTCTCAAGAACGAGTTCAACTTTGGAAACCCCCTTCCCTTTTGAAGTTGGGAGATAGGTCCGTTTCATCAACCCTTCTCCCTCCCGGGAAGTGGAAGACAGCTTATAACCGTAAAGGCCCAGGCCCATGTCATCGCTGCGACCGGAAAGGAAGAGGTAGAGAAGGTCGTCCCGGTCGCTGAAATCTTCCTTACGCTGGGAATAGACCTCATTTGTGCCGGGTATGTAAAGTTTGAACTCACCACTGGGATTGGTAATGGTATAATAGGTACTTGGTGACTTGAAAACCCGTATCAGGTCGCCTGTAGAATTGCAATAAACCTTGCTCTCCACGGATGTCACCTTGCCACCATATAAAGTTTTAACCTCCATGTCAGCCGAGACCCTTCTTTGGGCAGAGGCTGACATGGAGATAATTAGCAATGCGGGTAAAATAAGTCCTGGACGGAGCATCAACCCCACATGAAGAATGAAGTGTTGCCGCAGTACCGGGCAACCGAGTTATCCTCTACGGCGGCCACTATCTCAACTATGAAGTCAACGAAGGGGACGACACCGAAAATTCCTCCGAACGTGAAAGTGTAAATCGCCCACATCCAGGGCCTTGTGCCCATATAATGGCGATGGACACCAAATCCGCCAAGGAAGAAGGTCAGCAGGATGGCTCCGACGGGGCTCGCCCCACGGGTAATAACTGCTGAGGGAGCTGACGGAGGAACCATGAGGCCGGCCGAAACGGCGGCAGGGACCTCATTCATGAGATCCAGCGGAGAAACAACTATCGCACTCTCGAAAGCGTTGTCGATAGCGGCATCATCAAGCTTGTAGGGAGCAGCAGATGCCAAGGTAGTGATCGCGAACATTGCGATCAAAGCAAATAGGATCTTTTTCATTG
>JAGCWD010000102.1 GCA_017962025.1 Bacteroidales bacterium | reverse complement strand
TCGCCCTGGTGCTCCTTCTGGGAACCTCGCTATTCGCGAACTTCCCGGCCCACGGTGGCGCACTGGTCATCGCCGCCTGGTGGGGAGTCTGGCATATTGTCAGCGGCCTGACTATAAGTTCCATCTTTAACTACATAGACTTCAGGAAACAGTCTTCCGTGGCAGTTAGGGCTCAGAATGCCCAGCCGCAGCCCAGCAGGGCGGAATAGTGCTTTAATCCGACAGTTGACACGCCGGCTGCGACAGACATGCTGTGGAAGCGCCATATCAGACCGCATTCGACAGCAATGCCACTGACGGACAGATCGCTGACCCTGGCCCAGCGGTTGTCGTCGTCTTCCCATAGCAGCGAGACATCTCCGTATCCTCCACCGGCGAAAAGCCAGGTTGATGGTGCTATGTTGAAGTTTGCTCCGGCAGAGGCTGTCCAGCGGCTCAGACGGGCATTCCCAGATACCCAGATGAATCCGAAATCCGTCGTACCGTCGCTCTGGCAGGAATAGGAGGCGCCCCCTGGAATTAAATTAGAACGTATCGAAGTGTATGCTCCTAAAATACCACGGCTTGAAGTCAGCATCAAACCGAAAGCAGGGGACGCATCAATATCCGTCAATGCCAATACAGACCAATGCCTTGGTTGTTCCGGCTCCATAGCTTCGGGCGTCGTCTCCTTGACTATTATTGTAACAGGGGAGACAGGTGCCTCCACGACTGGGTAGGGGATGATTTCCGGTCCTGCAGACAAATTGGAGGCCAAAGAACGTTCCATGACTGTCGGCTGGTTTTCCGTTTGTTCTGCCACATCTGCTCTGTCTTGTCTTGTCTGGACTGGTTTTCTGGGTGCGACCGGCAAGGACAATGCCCTCCTGATGGCTTGGACTTCGGTCTCGACATTCCTCAGATTCACGACTGAAGTCTCACCGTTTCCGAGCCGTTTTCGAAGGCTGACCAGTCGTTCCCTTACGGAATCCTGATCCTGGGGCAATGATGCGATGTATGTCTCAGCCCATCCGCAGTAGGTCCTTGCCTTGCTGAATTCACCGCGTCCGGCAGCCTGTTCGGCATAGTCGCATAGTTCCCGTACTTTTTGCCGTCGGGAATCAAACACGTCCGGGATACGGCTCCACGGGATGTACCTGATGACGGACCCCGACGCCGAGGCCACAGACTCGCTGAGCCGCCGGAGATCCGAGAGGTAAGTCTGCCATATAGGCAGACGGATGGATTGACTGACGGGAATGATATCCGTAGCCGCCAGCATCCGGACAAGTCCCTCCAACGCTGAAATGTCGGCTTCCGAGCCGGAATTGCCATTACCTTCCGCCCAGATCAGTGACGGGTCCTCCTTGATACTGGCCGCGTTCTGGGCAACGACTCCTGTGGAAACCAGGATGGTAGTGAGAATGAGAACGAGGCGCCGCATCATCTGTAGTATGCATTGAACTTGTCCACAATCTGTTTCAGGCGTTCATCCTGCTGTTTGCTCATCTGCCCGGAGATACCGGTCAGTTCTGACTCAAGTGCAGCTTTTTCCTGAAGGATCCTGCTGTCAGGACGTCGTGCCGTCCCGGCGATGCAGGCATCGCACAGCGACTCAAGCCTGTCCAGGACCTTGTCCCATCTCTGGCGGTCCGCATACTCCATCTCTGTCAGGAATGTCTGGTACGAGGATTCAAGTATGTCCGGATCCGTATTCTCGGCGAAAACCCTTCCATCGCGAGTGCAGAGGTAGTATAGCCCCGTACGTCGGAGTAGGGCGACGTCATCGCTAAGGAATTCGATGGCATCCCATTCCGGTTCCAGGATATAGGTGCCCTTGATGTCTACAAGTCCCCAGAGCCCGTTCAGGGATACGATCGACCTTCCGTTGAAACAGTATATGGAGTCATCATAATGGATCCTCGGTTCATCCGTCCCTGATACTGCGGGGGTATGGTTGCAGCCAGCGAGGAGCAACCAGGGAAGCAATAGACAAAATCGGGACAAGCGGCACATATGATACGTCAATTTTACGTAAAATAGCTTAAATTTGCAAAACTGAAAGACTTGAAAGAATGATCCAGACTTCCGGCTTCTTCAAAGACCCGAGCCCGTTTCCCGAGATGAGCAATCCCGGACTTGAGTTTATCCACGAGACTCCTGACGGCCACTGTCTCCTTTTCAAGGGATACCGCAATGACAAGATGGTCGTATATAAGACCTTGAAGCCCGTATTCCGGGACGACCCTGTGTATCAGAGGATGCTTCGGCGCGAATACGAAATCGGCATCTCCCTCAAGCATCCCGGTATATGCGAGATGCTGGCGTGGACGTCGGTACAGGGATGCGGGGACTGCATCGAGATGGAGTATATCGACGGCTGCAGGCTGGATAAGTGGCTTGCGGAACACCTTGGCGATGTGGCTCAACGCAGGAGAATACTTTCCGACCTTTGCGACGCGCTTGAATACATCCATCGCAAACAAGTGGTTCATAAGGATCTGAAACCGGAAAACATCCTTTTGACCAGATACGGTTTCTACCCCAAGATTATCGATTTCGGTCTTTCTGATGCGGATTCCATCCTGACCGGAAAGGATCCGGCAGGGACTTGGATGTACGCTGCCCCGGAAGTGAAGTCCGGTGGGATGGCCGAGGCACGAAGCGACATCTATTCCTTGGGCAGGATCATGCAGCAGATGGGGCCGGAGTTTTCCGCGATCGCACGCAAATGTTCTGCAAAGGACATTGACAAGAGATACCCTTCCGCAGAAGCGGTCAAAAGGGACCTTGAGAAGATGAGGATTACGCGACGCCCATTCTCCTTCGTACTCATCTCCCTCCTCGTTGCAGCAGGCATTGCAGCCGCGCTTTTCCTCAAGCGTGACGATCCAGTCGAAAACCTTTTCCTGGAAGCAGTGGAGCAGGTCCGGCAAGCTTCTATGCCGAGGTGATGAATACGATCCCTCCATCTCTGCCGGCGATATAAGAAGATGTCTTTTCCCCCTTCCTTGTGATTTCCGGAAGGATAAGGGGAAATCCTTTCATGATCGTAGCCGCCTCGAATTCATCTCCGGCCTGCAGTTTCGAATGCTCGGAGTTGACGACGCGGAAGCGGTTGTCTCCAACGTAAAGCAGGGTGACTATCCTGTCGGGTCTCCAACCGATCTTGAATGTGTCTCCCACCTGCAGAGTCGCAGCATCCAGTCTAGCAGCGTTGAAATATCCCGAAGAGGCCATCTTGGAGGATTTCAGGTCTTCCAGGAAAGCCCGGTAGTCCCTGAAACCTGAGTAGCTCGCCAAGGCGTCCAGTGTGGATTGCCTTGGTTCGACCTGCATACCCACATATCCCCAGAGTCGTTTCAGGGTGGAAGGGGAGACCTGGTCGTTCATCTCTTCGGACAAACGTACGAAATCCGCCGTGGTGGCAAGCCGGTTGGCATATTTCCTTTCTACCGCCTGTTTCAGGAAGACAAATTCAAGTGTTGATTCCATCTTTATTTGTATTTAATCTCAACTTGCTGGTCCACTTCAAGAGACTCCAGCTTGATCTTCTCCCAGAGCCAGATGACTTTCAGATCTGGATTGCCGGGCGCATTCAGGTGGCAGAGCAAATGGTTTGAGGACAGATCCAGTTCGACAAGATGCGTTCCTCCAAAGCGCAGCGCGTGCAGTTTCGGACAATTGTTGAAGTCAACCGTACCCTCCAGAGGTATGTTCCACCACTCACATATATACATTTCCGGGCATTTTGATATGTCCAGATGCTTGAGTTCAGGTAAATCTGTGAAATATGTCTGGTAAAGATCAGGATTGTCCAGGACGATTTCTTCCAGATACCTTTCGTTCTGTACCGAGAGGAATTGAAGTTTCTTGTTTGCAGAGACGTCAATCCGTTCGACAGCATTTTCATCCATCTTGAGATTTTCCAGGTTGACCAGCAGTTCCAGCCCTCTGAGTGAGTCGAGGACAGCTCCGGAAAGATCGAGTGCCTCGATACTCTCCAGTTCCTTGTCAGTCATCACTCCATCACCGTCCGCGTCATGGTTTTTCAGAAGGAACTTCCAAAGCCCGGGATCGAACATATCAGGTGATACCGGTTGTGGGTCAGGATCCGGGGTGGGATCTGGATCAGGACCTGGTCCTGGTTCGGGTTCCAGTTCCGGCTCCGGCTCGGCCTGTGTCCGGAAAGAATGCATCTCGGATAGCCGGATGTCTTCTCCGTTTCCGTAATAGACGACATAACTGTACTCGGTATCGGGGTCAAGTCCCGTGAAAACGACGGATACGGTATTCCCTTCTATTACTCCATCTTTCCGGAGTTTCGATCCTTCTTCCTGCCAGACTTCAAAACCTGCTGTCTTGAGGTTTCCGATGTGGTTGAAAGTGCTCGTGAGCATGACTGACGAGACATACGCCTCCTCGCTGAATGATACTGGGACCGGCGCCTGCATATCGGAGTCGGGAGTCTGTACGCACTGTATAGCCAGCAATGCATACAGACTCAGGACGAAACATCCCAAATACTTTTGCATCTTTTTCATATCATGCAAATTTACCGAAATGCGGCGAATTCCCAACAGATGCGGGGTCCTCAAGTTTATTAGGAGGTTCAGTGGATCCTTACTCTTGGATCGGGAATATACGGTCCGCATATTCACTCCAGTTCTCTGCAGCTTTGTAAGCATCTACGCTCTCTGCCGGGACATAAATTATAGCGTCGTCAGCGCCGTCAAGAATCTTGAATGCCTCTAGCGGAGGATTATGTGACAATACGGTAAGTTTTGTGAGACTCGAGCAACCACTAAATGCATAATTCCAAATACAGCTTACAGATGCCGGAATTGTGACCTCTTCAAGATAGGTGCAACCCCTGAAAGTCTCGGGGCCGATTTCAACTATTCCCTCCGGAAGGATATACTGAGTCAGTCCGTTGGGGGCGAATCCGCTCAAGACTCCGTTGAATATCAGGCACCTTCCGTCCGTGCTTGCATATTTGCCATAGAATGTTTTCAAGTTTGGACAAAAGATAAATGCATGTGGATCCAGTTCCGTTACACTGTCGGGGATAAGTATGCTTGTCAGGGAACCACAGCCGTAAAAGGAATATGTTCCAATGGAAGTTATGGATTCTGTCAAGAAAATCTGGCTCATCCCACACCCATCGAAGCACTCGTCTCCCAAACGGGTGACGCTGTCCGGCACCACATATACCGGCGGCGCATTGAAATTGGCAAAACTGTATAATGTCCCATTCAGAACCAGACATCTATGGTCATCGCTTGCAAGAGGACCATAGAATCCTTCAAGATTCCAGCAGCCTCTGAAAGGATTGTCTGAATAACTGTACTCCCTCTCAATCTCAGTAATCGTTTCTGGGAGTTGGACAGTTCTGAGTTTTTGGTTTCCGGAAAAGGCATTTCCGTACATCCTGGTAATCTCTCCGTCGAATACCATAGTCCCTTCTCCGTTTTCATAGGTGTTTGAGACAAGTTCAACGTTGATGGCTTCAGGTTCAGATGGATCGACTATTACTCCATCGACCGAGGTATAGTAGACCCTGCAGCCTTCGGATGTAATCTGGTCATGATACAATTCCCATCCTGCTGCGTTTCTATATGTTTCTACAAATCCGACTGGAACAAATAAGTCAGCTTCCGGAAGGGGACTGCCATGTGATTCAAATATCGGCGGAACGGTTGAATTGAATACCAATCTGTCAACTTTGAAGTCCCAGAAAGCGTACGAGCCTATTTCTGTCACGGATGCGGGTATAGTAACGGATCCAAAATGCTCGGAGTCAGGGAATAACCTTCCATACCGGAATGCTTCTTTTCCAATCTTTGTCACTCCATCTGGAATGGTGATATCAGTGAGGTCTGCCGGAGCAAAGCCTTGTAACACTCCATCTATGACAAGATATCTTCCGTCTTCGCTGGCATATGGTCCCGTGATCCGCTCAAGATTCTCATCCCTTAAGAAGACATTCCCTTCCGTTCCGGGCTGCAATGTTATCCTTTCCGGGATATTGACCGTTCTGATATCATCGAGATGTTGCAATGCCCCCTTGCCTATGACATTCACTTCGTCAGGAAGTTCCAGGTCATAGATGTCGTTACCGGCAACGGCTAAGAGAAGGTCGTCGTCAATCAAGAATCGTCCGTCGTTGCTTGCATATTGTCCGTAGAACCTCTCCAAACTTGTGTCTTGGAAGGCACCAGGGTCGATGACGGTGACGGTATTAGGGACTGTAATGGTAGAAAGTTTACTGTTGTAAAATGCCGCGTAGGCGATCGATGTTACATCTGCGTCAAACTTGATAGTGCCTCTCCCACATTCATAAGAATTGGATATGATGTTTGCTCCGAACGCATCCGGATTGTGTGGTATGATGACTTTGTCATCGGTCGAAGTATATCTGATCTCATTTGTTGGATACGGAGAGTAATTGACAGACGCGTCGAAATTGATTCCCCTGGAGAATTCGTTTCTATTGAATGGTGCACTGACGGTCACGGAACGGCTTCCTTCCATCGTTCCGGTATCAAAGGTCATCGTGAATCCGTTTGCCAGAGTCTGGGGAAGGATTTCGATATAGTACATAGGACCGACTTCAAAGGTCTCGCCTTCAGGGGCGGAGAGGGTGACATATTTCTTTCCGTCTATGACGATGGGAGTCGTCGGTTTTCCATCTGTGCCCATTGACACGCTGAATCTACCGGCTATATCTTCATTGTCGTTTCCAGTGAAGGTGACTGATTTGATACCTTCTTGGGTTACTGAGAATCGGATACCTGAGCAGACGTTGTAGAAAGACAAGGCCAGTCCGGTCGATTTTGCCAGTGTGATGTTGGTGTTGGGGGCAAACGATCCCGGTTTGGCGACCTGATGGCTGCTCAGTTCCGCTACGACTGATGTTCCGTCGCAACTGATGGCAGCTTCAAAGGGATAGACAGCCAGGAAATAGTTTTGATCTCCGCTTTCATTCACACCTGTAGCGGAATTGATGGTTCCGGTAAAGCGGGCCTTGTTCGTGGATTCCGTCTCCTGGGAGGTGAATCGGTTTCCTTCGCCGGATGATCCGAACCAGATGCAGATTTCATCGCCGGGTGTCCACCAGATGGCAGATTCTCCATGCATTTCTGTCTTGGTGTCAGGTGCAGCGAACCCTGCTGTAAATGTCAATTCCTTGCCAGGGACGAATGCATTGTCAATGTGTGTTTCGGGGTTTTCAATAGAACAACCACCTGCCGCCAGCATTGCCAGGACGACAGGAATCGATCGATATCCTTTCATTCTTGTCTGTGATTAGTATTTGAATGCTTCTAATAATCAGGGCCGGGTACGATAGGCTCATTTTCATCGGAAGTCATCAGGACTGACTTCGGGGCGATCAGGATTATCTCAGCCTGCGGGACTACATAGGTTTTATTCTCTTCAGGATACATCTTTGTAATACAATTGACCAGTAACGATAACATAGTGAAGGCTGCATGTACTTCACTTTGCAAAAGTAGATTCTTTATCTCTTGCATTAAGGTCCAAATAAGGTCCATTTGCCTTTGCGCCTGTCGTGGTCGGTAAGTGACTGTGTGTTTGCAGCTTGAATACAACGACTCCCCCTGTCCTAGAGGGGGAGTCGTTGTGTGTAATGCCTTGATGGATAGAATTTTACCGACCACGGTGGCGTCCAGTGCCCCGGACCGGGTCGGCTTCCAGCGGATTGTCCGGCCAGGAGTGCTTGGGATAGCGGCGGCGGAGTTCCTTGCGGACTTCGAAATAGGTGTTCTGCCAGAAGCTGCGCAGGTCCTGCGTGAGCTGCACCGGCTTGAAGCCGGGGGAGAGCAGCTCGAGCAGGACCGGGCGGCGGCCGTCGTCAACGCGGGGTGTATCGGCAAGGCCGAAACATTCCTGCAGGCG
>JAGCWD010000008.1 GCA_017962025.1 Bacteroidales bacterium | reverse complement strand
TCTTGGAGTGTAACAAGGTTTTCGGAGACCTTGTACTAACTTTCTTTATTATACAGGCTCTTAGCTCAGTTGGTTAGAGCGCTACACTGATAATGTAGAGGTCGGCAGTTCAACTCTGCCAGGGCCTACGAAAGCCGGACCACCAGCCCGGCTTTTTTTATTCCGGGGGTATAGCTCAGCTGGTAGAGCACATGCTTTGCAAGCATGGGGTCGCCGGTTCGAATCCGACTACCTCCACTTCTTCAAAGAGGCACTTACAGCGATGTAGGTGCCTCTTTCTTTGTTTTGGCATGTTGGAACACTGTCAATAATTGTTTATCTTTGACTATTGCTAATAACACTGATCCTATGACACGAAGAGAGTTTCTGGAGAAGAGCGCCGTTCTGGGTGCCGGTCTTACCTTGAGTCCCATGATGGTCCGAATGGCTGCCAAGCCTGTGGGTGCGAATGACAAGATCCATCTTGGCCTGATTGGCTGCCGTGGCCAGGGTTTTTCCAATCTGCAGGCTTTCCTGCGTAATCCTGAGGTAGATTGTATAGCGCTCTGCGATATCGACAAAGGAGTGCTGGAGCAGAGAGCGGCTGACACTGAAAGAATCCAGGGAAAGAAGGTGACCCATCTCTACAAGGACTGGCGGAAGCTCATCGACAACAAGGATATCGATGTGGTGATTATCGGTACGCCGGATCACTGGCACTGCCTCCAGCTGGTGGCTGCCTGCCAGGCCGGGAAGGATGTCTATTGCGAGAAACCTCTGGGCAACAGTATCGAGGAATGCAACATTATGGTCCGCGCTGCAGAGAAGTACCAGCGTGTAGTTCAGGTGGGACAGTGGCAGCGCAGCGATCCCCACTGGCAGGATGCCATGCAGTTTGTCCACAGCGGCAAGCTTGGCAAGATCCGCACTGTCCGTGTCTTCTCCTACCAGGGTTGGTGCCCTTCAATTCCGGTCCAGCCTGACCAGCCGGTACCGGAAGGAGTGGATTATGACATGTGGCTCGGACCTGCTCCCAAACGTCCTTTCAACCCCAACCGTTTCCACTTCACTTTCCGCTGGTTCTGGGATTATGCCGGCGGGTTGATGACTGACTGGGGAGTCCATCTGCTGGATTATGCCCTCTATGGGATGAACGTCACTGCCCCCGACAGCATCATGGCTTCAGGAGGCAAATTCGGTTATCCGGATGATGCATGTGAGACCCCTGACCTTCTTCAGACCATATATACCTTCAATGACTTCACTGTCATGTGGGACCATGCCATAGGAATCGATGACGGTGCGTATGGTCGTAATCATGGTCTCGGATTCGTGGGTGAGAACGGTACCCTTGTAATCGACCGCAATGGATGGGAAGTGATTCCGGAACGGGTCGACGGTGTAGAGCGTATGGAGCCTGTCGCCCTTCAGAAGAGCTATGGCGAGGGAGGCCTGAACCTGCATGTAAAGAATCACCTTGCCTGCATCAAGGACCGTAACTTGAATTGCAACGCCAGCATCCAGATCGGAGCCCACATCGCCAAGTTCGCCCATCTGGGCAACATCGCTTATCGTACCGGCAAGAAACTGTCATGGGACGGAAAGACGTTCCATGATGCAGAGGCGGATACCTACCTCTGCAAGCCTTATCGCGAGCCCTGGAAACTGCCCGTGATTTAACCCCTTATGATTTCCACTTCGCCCCGGAGGCCGATCTTTATGATTTGTGAGGCTTGTCCGGTGGCTCCTGCTTCCAGTCTTGGATCGACAACATAGTCAACGGCACCGGTGATCTCTTCGGGGATGTCCTTGAATTTGCTTGGAGTCGGTTGCCCTGAAATGTTGGCTGATGTTGAAACTACCGGCTTCCCGAGTTTCCTCGCCATCTGGCGGCAGAACTCCATCATGGGGATGCGTATCCCTACGGTACCGTCTGCCGCCACTGTGTTGGGGGCCAGGTGATACTTGTCCGTCAGGGCTCCCGGATAGATGATAGTCATCGGCTTGTCATTGACTTCGACAAGATCCACCGCCATCGGCGGAATCTGGTCGATGTACCGTGCGACCTGGTCCAGATCGCAGGCGAGAAGGACAAGAGACTTGCTGTCCGAGCGTTGCTTGATTGAATATATCCTTGCGACCGATTCAGGATTGGTGGCGTCGCAACCAAGGCCCCAGACGGTGTCGGTAGGGTAGAGGATGACCCCTCCTTCCCTGAGCACCCTGACAGCCTCGTTCAATACTTCATCTATTTCTTTTTGATGCATATTCATTTAAAAAAATGAAGGTAAACCGCAGTGGCGGCAGTAACGGCGGCGGTTTCTGTGCGCAGCCTGGACGGTCCGAGATGGACCGGAATGTAGCCTTTGCTTACTGCCAGCCTGGCCTCTTCCGGAGAGAAATCTCCTTCCGGCCCGATCATGATTGTAATGTACGCTCCCTCAGGTACTTCCCTCAAAACCTCTTCTACCGATTTCCTCTCGGTTTCTCCTTCAAAGCAGTAGCATATCAGTTTAAGGGCCGCCTGGTCGGTCGTTCCGGAGTTTACTATGAAGTCCTTGACTGAGACAGGCTCTTCAATGTGTGGCAGCCTGGATTTAAGACTCTGCTTCATGGCTGAAAGGGCAATCTTCCGGGATCTTTCAGTCTTGAATACCTTTCGTTCGGACCTTTCTCCGATGATTGGCACAATCCCATCCACCCCTATCTCAGTGGCCTTTTCAACGAACCACTCGAAACGGTCATTGTTCTTAGTAGGACACACTGCCATGGTGAGTGAATAGGGATGACCGCCCCATCCTTCAGTCCTTTCCAGGATTTCTGCAGAAGCACCCTTTGGTGAATCGTCTGATAGTCTGCATCTCATCATGACTCCATTGCCATCGACTACTGTGATTTCATCTCCGGCACGATGCCTCAGCACGCGGACACAATGGGCGCTCTCCTCAGGATCCAGGAAGGCCATGCCTCCATCTGTCTCTCTAGCATAGAAAATCTCCATGACACAAAGATACCAATTTGGTTCAAAAAGGCTATATTTGTCTCATGATTATAGGCCTCATTTCAGACACTCACGGGGTGTTCGCTCCTGACGTCAGGGAGTTTCTTGAACCGGTGGACCAGATCTGGCACGCCGGAGACTTCGGGACCCTTGCCTGCGCTGCCTCCATTGAGGCGTTCAAACCCCTGGTGGGGGTATATGGCAATTGTGACGGTCAGGATGTCAGGCAAATTTATCCCCGCTACACACACTTCGAATGCGAAGGATTGAGGGTGCTTATGACCCACATCGGATTGAGGCGTGGGAGTTATTGGGCCTATGACACCAAAAGGCCGCTGTATGACGAGTTTGCAAAGGGACTGATCGAGCTGTACCGTCCCGATGTGTTCGTTTGCGGCCACACCCACATTCCCCAGGTGTACAGGGACGACCGGATGGGATTCTTCTTCATGAACCCTGGAGCCTGTGGTTATCAAGGCTCCCGCGACGTTCCCCGCCTTGCCCTCCGTTTCAATATTGAGAACGGACGTTTCAGCAATTTTGAAAAATGTGAATTCCCTTGGAGTGATAATTAATTAGAAGATACATGAAGGAAAAGACGGTTTGGTTCTGCAACAATTGTGGCAACGAGTACTCTAAATGGATGGGTCGCTGCCCTGCCTGCGGGGAGTGGAACACCATCACCGAGCAGAAGATAACCCCTCCTGCACAGGGATCCCGCGGCACAGGTTCCAGGAAGGGTTCCGTGCCAGGTGAAGGCCGACGGCCCCGCAAGCTTGCCGAGATCGATTCCTCTTCCGAAGCCAGGGTCTCCCTGAACAATGAGGAAGTTGACAGGATCCTTGGAGGAGGGATCGTCCAAGGGTCTCTTGTGCTGATAGGCGGTGAGCCCGGAATCGGCAAATCCACCCTCTCCCTGCAGATCCCTTTGGGCTGTCCGTCATTGAAGACCCTTTATGTGACCGGAGAGGAAAGCGAACGTCAGGTAAAGATGCGCGCTGACAGGCTGGGAGGAGATTTCTCCAATTGCCGGATCTACAGTGAGACATTGATAGAGAATGTCATAGCCCAGGCGGAGGAAATCATGCCGGACCTGATGATAGTGGACTCGGTCCAGACAATGTACACTGAGAGTATGGATTCCACCCCGGGTTCCGTCTCACAGATAAAGGAAGTCGCCGCTATCCTTCTCCGCTTTGCCAAGGAGACCGGAATTCCCGTAATCCTGATCGGCCATATCACGAAGGAAGGTTCGATTGCCGGACCCAAGATCCTGGAACACATAGTGGATGTGGTGCTCCAGTTCGAAGGAGAGAATCGCGGGACATACAGGATTCTCCGAAGCATAAAAAACCGTTTCGGATCCACTTCCGAACTGGCGGTTTTCGAGATGACCGGAAACGGATTGCGCCAGGTGGCCAATCCATCCGAACTGCTCATCCCGATGCACGAAGAAGGACTCAGTGGTACTGCCGTTGCTGTCATGCTGGATGGTGCAAGGCCTTTCCTGTTTGAAGTGCAGGCACTTGTAAGTTCGGCAGTTTATGGCACTGCCCAGCGGTCTGCTACAGGTTTTGACACCCGTCGTCTGAACATGCTCCTGGCTGTGCTCGAGCGTCGGGCAGGATTCAAGCTTGCCCAGAAAGACGTGTTCCTGAACATGGCCGGAGGCTTGAGGATAAATGATCCAGCCTGCGACATGGCTGTGGTTTGTGCGGTCCTCTCCTCCAATTTCGACCTGCCGATCCCTCCTGACAACTGTTTCGCCGGAGAAATCGGACTCAGCGGTGAAATCCGTCCTGTTGCGCAGGCAGAGCGCAGGATGGCGGAAGCTTCCAGGCTGGGGTTCAAGAAGATATTCGTATCTTCATTCACATCCCTTGACACCAAAGCCAAGGGAATAGAAGTAGTCAAGGTGACAGATGTTCCGGCCCTGGTCAGGGCTTTGTTCCAGGGAGGTGACAGATGAGATATTCCTTTGCATTGATCGCCATCCTGGCGGTTTCTTTCAGTTGCTCCCATTCCGGCGGTAATTCCCTTACCAAGGCGGAAAAGACTCTTATCAGCGGCTCCGGCCCAGTGATGCGGGTGCTCACGGTTGACGATCCTTCCGATTCCATATTCCTGAGAGGGAAGAGTTTTGATTTTTCTGACAGGGACCTGAAGGGGAAGTATTACCGTGATCTTGCCGGGAAGATGGTTTCCACTGTCACCGACCCTTCCGAGGATGGAGTGGGAATCGCCGGACCGCAGGTTGGAATCGCACGAAGGATAATAGCAGTCCAGAGATTTGACAAGGAAGGGGAACCCTTCGAGGTCTATCCCAATGTAAGGATAGAATCCTTGTCAGGGGATATCGTCACCGGTCCGGAAGGCTGCCTCTCGGTTCCCGGGAAAAGAGGCTCCGTCCCCCGTTACTCAAAAGTGGTGATTTCCTATAAGGATCCCTTGACTCTCAAGACGGTAAGAGAGACTGTAGAAGGCTTTACCGCAGTGATATTCCAGCATGAGACAGACCACCTGGAGGGAGTCCTCTACACAGACAGGATTATTTCATCTGACCCGGATTGAGCGGATCAGGTAGAGGATAGGGAATATTTCCAAACGGCCGATCAGCATTTCTGCCATTCCGGTACTTTTCAGGATGGTCGGAAAGTTTGCATAGTTGGACATCGATCCAACATCACCGAAGCCGGGACCGACATTTCCTATACAGGCTACAGACGTTGTGACCCCTGTTATGAAATCCAGTCCGAAGGCGATGTTGATTGCTGCGAAGATCACCACTATCAGCAAATAGCAAAAAATATAACCGAAAGCGTCATTGACCTGACTGTCCGGACGTACCCTGCCGTCTATACGTACTGTCTGAATCCTGTTAGGGCTTACCGTAAGGCCGACTCTCCTGTAGATTCCCTTTGCCGCCAGTATGGCGCGGTCTATCTTGATTCCCCCTGACGTGGAGCCGGAACAGCCGCAGATGAGGGAGCAGATAATCAGGACTGCCATGCTGAGTGGTGGCCACAGGGTGGTGTCCTGGGTTGCAAATCCCGTAGTAGTCGATATTGAAGCGACTTGGAAGGAGGCATCTCGAAGGGCAGTTCCGAACGAGGAATAATGACCGTTGAACATCAAATCAACCGTGACTATTATTATGGCGAGACAAACCAGGGACAGGAATACCTTGATTGTCTCGGATTTCCAGATGTATTTCGGTTTCCCTTTGAGAAATGCCAGGAACAGGATTCCGAAATGGATTCCTGCGGCGATCATGGTCATTATCAGGACGACTTCTGCGGCCGGATTTGCGTAGAATGCAATACTGCTGTTACGTATGCAGAATCCACATGTACTGCAGGCAGACATTGCGCAGGTTGCGGCATCGAACCACCCCAGCCCGGTAAGTTTCAAAGAGAAAAAACTCAAAAGAGTCAAGGCAATATAGGTCAGCAGCATCCGGTTGACAAAGCTGTTGTTGCTCTCTCCGGCGAAGGGATCTTTGGCCACGTGGGAGATTTCTGCACCGGACAGCGTCGACTTGTCGGAACCTCCGGTCATCATGGAAAACAATGTGACGATCCCTACGCCACCTACCCAAGCCGTTGAAATCCGCCAGAACTGGAGGCCATGTGGAAGAGCTTCAATGTCATTCAGAATGGATGCTCCCGTCGTAGTGAATCCGGAAACACTTTCGAACATGGCATTGATGGGAGTGAATTCTCCACCGTAGAACAGAAAAGGGAATGTTCCAACCAGACAGGCCAGGACCCAGGCTCCCACAACGATACAGTTTCCTTCCCGGAAAGACAGTCTATGATTACCTCTTCTGACAAAGATGAGGGGGAAAAAACCAATGATACCAGTGAGAAATGCAGAAAACAGCAGAGAAACCCTGCTTTCGTCATCTGGAGTTAATAAAGCGACAACACCGGATACTGTCATGAGCGTTGCTACAAATAGCAACGAAATCCCGACATACCAAGAAATAATCTTCCAATTCATGACTTTGCATTGACGAAGCAAAGGTATTTCATCAATTTTCATTTATCAATACAATTATTTTTATCTTTGCATTGATATTATCAATTATAAAAAAGATGACACTTCAGCAACTGCGTTATATTGTGGCCATAGACAACCACCGGCATTTCGGAAAAGCGGCCGAAGCATCAGGCCTCACACAGTCAACTTTGAGTTTGATGGTTAAAAAAATGGAGGATGAGTTGGACGTGATGATCTTTGACAGGAATGCACATCCGGTAGCCCCTACTGAAATAGGCAGGAAAATCATTGATCAGGCTAAAGTGGTCCTCTATAATGTCGGGCAGATTTCTGAGATGACACGCTCTGAAAAAGACACATTGTCCGGGCCGCTCAAGATCGCTCTCATTTCCACAGTCTCACCAGTTCTGATACCTGGACTCTTCAAATACATTGGAGAAAGGTATCCTTCCATCTCCTTGCATACTGAGGAGATGCTGTCAGGTACAATAAAGGAAAAACTGAAGAAAGCGGAAGTGGATATGGGCATCATGGCCGGTCCCATTGACGACGAAGACCTGTTGGAGATCCCGCTTTACCACGAGAGTTTCCTGGCATATGTCTCTCAGGACAATCCTGCTTTTGCCCAAGAGGATATCCGTATGGAGACCATCTTCAGCCAACCGGTCTGGATCATTCGTGACGGTTTGCGGCTACTGGATTTTTCAGAGATTGAAAACCAAAAGGAAGTTACTTATGACCGGTTCTTCGAAGGAGGGCGTGTCGGTATCCTGATCCAGGTCGTCAATGACAACGGTGGCCTTACCATCATTCCTGAAACACACACGGGACTGATCATGTACAGCCAGCAGAAGTGTCTGCGTCCCATAGTCGATCCGGTGCCAAGCAGGACTATTTCATTGGCTGTCCGCAATGACTATATTCACGAGGCAAAGCTGAATGCCATTGTGGAGGCCGTCAAGAGCATCATCCCCGGCAACCTGCTTGACAATGTCATACGTAAAGGTCGCCTGTCCCTTTAGAACGCTTAATTTTCACTTAGAGTATAAATATTTGGTTGCTTATCTCAATTTCCTTATCTTTGACGGAATACTTATGCCCCGATAAGGCTCTCAAACAGTCCGGGGAAGGAACTTTTAGTAATATTATTAAGTAATTGATCTATGGAACCTCAATCGACACAAGAATCATCTTTTGATCGCAAAAGACACATTTTTGGAGCGATTTTTGGGCCTATCTGCGCCCTGTTGGTTTATTTTATCCCTATCGCCGGTCTTTCTCCGGAAGCCCACAAACTTCTTGCTATCGTAACCTTTGTGGCTTTCTGGTGGATTTGCGAGCCGGTTCCGATCCCCGTCACATCTGTTTTGGGCCCTACACTTTGCGTTATCTTTGGCGTTGTGTCGGCCACTGATGCTTTCAAGGCATTTGCCAACCCGATGATTTTCCTGTTCATGGGTGGTTTCCTCATTGCCAAGGGAATGATGGTCAACGGACTTGACAAACGTATCGCCTATGGCATCATGTCGATGAAATGGGTAGGCGATTCTCCGCGCCGTATCTTCCTGGCAATCGGTCTTGCATGTATGCTCTGCTCCGGATGGATCAGCAACACCGCTACCGCCGCCATGATGTTCCCCATCGCCCTCGGTCTCCTCGAGGCTATCCGTGAGATGATGGCAGCCAATGGCAAACAGATTGACCTCAGAAGTTATAAATATGCCACCGGCTTGATGCTGATGACCGCATACGCCTGCTCCATCGGAGGTGTACTCACCCCGATCGGAACGCCCCCGAACATCATCATGATCGGCTTCATCAGGGAGCTTGCACCCGAAGCTCCTCAGATTACCTTCTTCAACTGGATGGTCTGGGGCTTCATAGCGATGGTGCTCTATTTCCTGGTTACCTACTTCGTGCTTTGGAAGATGTTCCCTGCCGACGTTAAACACATCGATGGTGCACAGGATTTTATCCAGGAGCATAAGAACGCATTGGGTAAATGGACCCGTGCCCAGAAGAACACCCTGATCGCTTTCATCGTCGCCGTGGTCCTTTGGGTATTCCCGGGCATTCTCAATGCCATCCAGGGTATCTCACCTGATGCAATTGATCCTGACTTGTTGAAGAATTACAATAAGCATTTCCCTGAGGCCGTTGCAGCTATGGTCGGTGGTCTCTTGTTGTTCCTCATGCCAACTGACATCAAGAAGGGCGAAATGACTTTGAAGTGGAAAGACGGTGTAGCCGGTATTGACTGGGGCACGCTCTTGCTCTTCGGTGGCGGTCTTGCTATCGGAGGAATGGTGTTCTCCACCGGTCTGTCAAAGTGGATCGGCGAGTCCCTGACCAGCGCCTTGGGCGGTCAGCCTTCAGAGTATGTATTCCTCACTTTGTTCGCCGTCACATCGCTGCTGCTCTCTGAGCTTACCTCCAACACTGCTGTTGCCAACCTGATGGGCCCGATTGCAATTGCAACGGCTGTTTCCCTCGGCTTCAGCCCTGTGCCGGTCTGCGTTGTCATGGCCCTCTGTACTTCACTTGCATTCATGCTCCCTGTTTCCACTCCTCCGAATGCCATCACCTATTCTTCAGGTTACATCCCGATCACGAAGATGATCAAGGCTGGTGTTCTCCTCGATATCATAGGTGTATTCTTAATCACAGTACCTCTTGTGTACTTCCTGGTCAAGGCTATCATGGGAGTTTAAACGAAGCCGAATATGAAGTGGAATTTCTTAAGTCGCATGAGCAATATCGGCAAGATTATGAATCGTGCCGCTTTCTCCGACGTTGACCAGAAGATCACCAAGTACCAGTATGGCTCAGATGCGTTTATGCGTATCTTGGAGAGTCGTTATTCATGCCACTCCTTTGACACTTATCCGGTTTCGGATACAAAACTGAATATGATCCTCGAGGCCGGTCGTCTGGCTCCTTCGGCAAAGAACCTCCAACCGACCCGCATCTGGGTAGTCAAGAGTGAAGAGGCACTTGCACGCCTCCATACGGTACACCCTTGCTACGGCGCTCCGGTTGTCCTTATAGTAGGTTGCCGGAACGAAGAAGCCTGGATCCGTGAGACTGACGGCGTCAATGCGGCCAAGACCGATGCAGCCATCGTCCTTACCCATCTGATGCTTACTGCAACGGATATGGGTCTTGCGAATATGTGGATCTGGGATTTCGATCCCCGTAAGATCCGGGAGGTCCTTCCGGAAACACGGGAACACGGGGTCTATGCTCTCCTCGCCATCGGCTATCCAGCCGAAGGCGAGGGCAAGCCCACGGAATTGCATGCAGTCCGTAAGTCCCTCGACCAGATTGTGAGAACGCTCTAGCATTAATTCGGAAATATGATAAAAAAGTTCGTCCTTGTGGCAGCCACGCTGGTGGCCGCCTTCACTGCATCGTATGCAGACAACATCCGTTTCGCATCCCACCCGTCGCTTTCCCCGGACGGCAAGCAGATTTATTTCAGCTATGACGGAGACATCTACTCTGTCTCTGTCGGGGGTGGACAGGCCACTGCCGTGATCACGATGCCGGGAGTGCAGGATTCTCCCATCGTTTCACCTGATGGTAAATGGCTGGCTTTCAGCTCTGACATCCAGGGCAACAACGACGTCTATGTCGTCCCGGTTGCCGGAGGACAGGCGATCCAGCTCACCTTCCACGAGGCGGCCGACACACCGGTAGGATGGTCTCCCAAGTCTGACTGGATTTATTTTGAGTCCACACGTGCTAGCGCCCGCAAGACCACCTTCAAGGTAGCCGTCACGGGTGGTACCCCGAGACTTATGTTCGACGGGTATTTCAACACCGTAGTCAACCTTGTCGAGAATCCCAAGACTGGAGAGTTCCTTTTCAACGAGTCGATGGAAAGCATCAGTTTCCCTACCAGGAAGCGCTATGTCGGTGACCACAATCCGAATATCAAGAGCTGGAACCCCCGCACCAAGTCATACGCCGAGCTTACAGACTACATTGGAAAGGATCAGTGGCCGATGGCAGACAAGGACGGCAACATCTACTATGTCAGTGACGAGCTTAACAAGGAATCCAACATAGTCAAGTACGTCAAGGGTGGGAAGCCTCAGCAACTTACCTCTTTTGACAAGTCCGTCCAGTATCCTTCCATTGCTTTTGGAGGATCGGCGATTGTGTTCCTGAAAGACTATGAGATCAATGTTCTTGAGCCTTCCACCGCCAAGGTGTCTGTACCGCAGATACAGATTGCTTCCGGAGACGTTGAGGTCCGCCGGGCATTCGAAGGACAGACTCCTGCTTCGGCGGACGTTTCTCCTGATGGGAAGAAATTCGCGCTCGTTATCCGCGGTGGACTGTATGTTTCCGATACGAAATGCAAGTTCCTCCAGAAACTTGACACTCCGTTGGATGAGCGTGTGGATGAAGTGGTCTGGGGCGATGACAGCAAGACCATTTATTTCACCCGGACGGACAAAGGTTGGACAAACCTCTACAAGATCGCAGCCGACGGAAGTGCAGGCGAATCACAGGTTTTCGTTTCGGAGAACAATACCAAGTGCCTTGAGGCTGACCAGAAACGCGAAAAGCTGGCCTTTATAGACGGCAGCCGTGCCGTTATGCTTCACGATATGAAGGCAGGGACTACAGTTAAAGTGGCAGAGGCAGAATTCTGGTCTTTCCAGGGGTATAGCCTCTCCTTCTCAAATGACGGCAACTGGCTGGCATTCGATGCAATGCATATGTTCGAGTCCGACATTTTCCTCTACAACCTCAAGGACAGGACCCTAAGGAATTTCACCCACTCCGCTTCTTTGGAGCAGAGTCCGGTATTCTCTCCTGACGGGAAATACATGTACCTTCTCGCCAATCTCACTTCCACTTCATTCCCTAGGGGTGCCAGACCATCGCTTTACAAACTTCCGCTCCGGAAATATGACGCTCCCTTCAAGTCTGAAAATGTAGAGGATCTGTTCAAGGACAAGAAGGACAAAGAGAAGAAGGATTCGACTGTAGTCATAGATTTCAAGAACATCCACGAAAGGATGACCCGTGTAGAGCGCGATGGTTCCCAGGGAAGTCCATATATTTTCTCCACCAAGGGCAAGGATTATCTCCTGTACCGTTCGATGGGCTCAGGAACTCCTGGAGTTTTCTCTCTGGAGATTTCCGACCCTACAGCCAGACCCAAGCAGGTCAAGGATTTGAACGGGGGCTCATTCTTCAGTTGCAAGGATGCATTGTACTGTCTGTCTATGGGCTCAATCTACAAGGTTGACCCCGCTTCTGCATCCGCAACCAAGACAGAGGTCAAGAAAGATGTGGAGTCGGTCCTGGGTGACGAATTCCGACAGATGTTTTATGAGACCTGGGGAGTGCTGGAGCAGAATTACTATGATGTCAAATTCCATGGCGCAGACTGGCCTGCGGTCAGGGATTACTATGCATCTCTCCTTCCTTATGTAAGGACACGTGCAAATCTCCGTACCCTTATCACCGACCTTCTGGGAGAGCTGAATTCTTCCCACTTGGGATTCACTTCAAATGGATCAGAGGAGAAGCGTGAAACCAGGATACGCACTTACAGTACCGGAATCCTCTTTGACAATGCATCACCATACAAGGTCTCAGAAGTACTTGCTGATTCCCCCGCCGACAAGTTCGGGATAGATGTGAAGAAAGGTGATGAACTCGTAGCCGTGAATGGAGTCAGGGTGAACAAGAATGTGAACCGCGAGAAATACTTCTCAGGCGCAGTACCGATGGAAGAAATGAAGCTCACTTTCAGCCGTGGCGGGAAGGAGATCGATGCCAAAATCCACACAGCTCCTTACTCTGCAATCAAGACCCTTGAGTACAAGGAGTGGGAGGATCAGCGTGCTGACATTGTCTCTGCCAAGACCGGTGGAAAGGTCGGATACATCCATATGAGGGCAATGGGAGCGGAGGATCTTGAATCATTCCTTCGCAAGATGCACACAGAGGTTTATGACAAGGACGCTCTCATTCTCGACCTGCGATACAACAACGGAGGCAACGTCCATAAGGAAGTCATCGATTTCCTCCGTGGCCAGTCACACTTCGAATGGGCCTATCGCGACTTCCCTAGGACAAGTCATCCCAATGTCACTCCAGGGGACAGACCCATCGTAGTGCTTGTCAATGAGCACAGCCTTTCTGACGCCGAGGTGACATCCAACGGAATAAAGACCCTCGGTATCGCAAAACTGGTCGGTACCGAGACCTATCGCTGGATCATCTTCACTTCTTCCGTACGGCTTCTGGATGGCTCAACTTGCCGGATGCCGGCATGGGGCTGTTACAGTGTCATTGACGGATCTGACCTGGAGAACACCGGAGTCAAGCCTGACATCTATGTCAAGAACACCTTCAAGGACCGTCTCGAAGGGAAGGATCCCCAGCTCGACGCAGCAATCGCCGAGGTCCTGAGGGAGTTGCGCTAATTCAAATAGTAGGCGATCGCATATGGGCCACGTCTCTGTAATGGGCACCAAACGGCACTATGAGTTGCTGGACGGCCTGAGGGGCGTTGCCGCCTTGATGGTTCTTACCTTCCACTGCTTCGAAGGTATTATGTATGGGACCGGCGCCCAGGATATGGCTATGACGACAGATGGGGCCGGATGGGAACGGGAGAGTTCTTCAAGCGGAGGCTGGTGCGTCTGCATCCTATGGTGATCATAGGGGCCCTGATTGGTCTGGTGGTATTCATCTGCCAGGGGCGGATGAGCTGGGACGGCGTACAATCCGGCTGGCTCCGAAAGGGAGTTTATCCTTTCGGTCCTTACGCCTGGTGCACTCCGGTGGCGATAGTGATAATCGTGACCGTATCTGCGGTTCTTCTTTCCAAATACTACGACAAGCCTCTGAGGAAGAGACTCTCGGATAAATACCTTATGAAATGATGGCAGTCAATCCGACCGCCCCTCCGGAGACTGTCCGTTAGTTGATGTTTTGCAAAAAAACACTATCTTTGCACAGAAATAAAAACTCAAAGACAATGAATCTTCGTGACATCAAAAAGGACATTGAGTACGTGATCGGCGCATTCATCGACGATTGCTCTCTTTTCAGTTCGGTCAACAGCAAAGCAGACGACGAGGCCCTCGGAGGTCTTCTCGACGAGGCAGTCAATCTATACAATGACCTCAAGGACAAGGTCAATATTAAGGCAGAAGGTCCAAAGGGAGCTTATTATGCTTCCATCCGCAAGGAACTGCTTGAGAAGACTGACGGTCTTTACGCCAAACTCAGCGATATCGTCAAGAAAGCAGGCAAGGCTGAATAAGCTCTCGCCTGGATGGACCATTATCTTAGGGAGGGCTTCAAGGTCCTCCTTTTTTTGATTTGTAAATTATTAATTATAAAAACGAACTAAAATGAAAGTAGCAGTAGTTGGTGTGACCGGTCTGGTAGGTACCAGGATGGTCGAAGTTCTCGAAGAGAGGAATTTCCCGGTGGATGAGTTTATTCCGGTTGCGTCCGGCAGGTCCGCCGGCAAGAAGGTCTCATTCCGTGGGAAAGAGTACTCTGTGGTAACTGCCGATGAGGCTATTACCATGAAGCCCGATCTTGCATTATTCTCGGCTGGTGCCGACATTTCCAAGGAATTTGCCCCCAAGTTTGCTGCAGTCGGGTGCCGTGTCGTGGACAATTCCTCATGCTGGAGGATGGATCCCACAAAGAAACTGGTAGTCCCGGAGATCAATGCCGATGTCCTTGATAAGGATGATTATATTATCGCCAACCCTAACTGTTCCACAATCCAGATGCTTCTTCCTCTTGCTCCGCTGCATGAGAAGTACACCATCAAGAGGATTGTAGTCTCCACCTATCAGAGCGTTACCGGTTCCGGCACCCCTGCCATGAACCAGATGCAGACCGAGAGGGAAGGAGGAAAGTGGGGTGAATATCCCGCATTCTATCATTATCCCATCGACCAGAATGTCATTCCACATATCGATGATTTCCTTGAGAACGGCTACACTAAGGAAGAGATGAAGATGGTGAACGAAACCCATAAGATTCTGAGGGATGATTCGATCGGAGTCAGCCCGACAACTGCCCGCGTACCGGTCCTTGGAGGCCATTCAGAGGCGATCAACCTTGAGTTCGAGAAAGATTTCACCCTGGAGGAGGTCCGTGAGATCTGGTCGAGGACAGAGGGCGTCACTATTCAGGACAATCCGGATGAGTTCGTCTATCCGATGCCACTCTATTCATTAGGCAAGGACGATGTCTTCGTGGGACGTCTCCGCAGGGATCCTTCAGTGAAGTACGGACTCAATTTCTGGTGTGTAAGCGACAACATCCGCAAGGGTGCTGCCACCAATGCAGTCCAGATTGCAGAAGTGCTTCTTAAGAAAGGCTGGATTTAGTTATTCCGCGATATGCTTTTCCCAGGCCCAGGCGGCAGCAAGGGTGTCCTCGATGTCGCGTTCGGCCTTCCACCCGAGTTCCTCGTTGGCAAGGGTCGGATCCGCCCAGATGGCGGTAACGTCTCCGGGTCGGCGAGGTGCTATTTTATAATTGAGTTTCAGCCCATTAGCCTTTTCAAACCCTTTAATCAGCTGCATTACTGACAGAGGCTTGCCAGTGCCGATGTTGAAGATCTCATATTCCTTTTTCATCTTGCCGTCAAGCATCCTCCGTACTGCAAATACATGGGCCTTGGCAAGATCCACTATATCAATGAAATCCCTCTCACAAGTGCCGTCCTGTGTGGGGTAGTCATCACCGAAAACAGACAGGCATTCCCTCTTCCCGATTGCGGTCTGGGTGATGAAGGGTACCAGGTTATTGGGAACTCCACGGGGAAGTTCGCCGATAAGGGCTGAAGGATGGGCTCCGATGGGATTGAAATAGCGAAGGGCTATTCCCTTCAGGACAGGATAAGCTTTCACGCTGTCCCTAAGGATGTCCTCGCACATCTGTTTGGTGTTGCCATAAGGCGAGGTGGCCGGCTGCCTGGGAGATTCCTCAGTGACAGGAAGCTTATCAGGTTCACCATAGACTGTAGCGGAGGATGAGAACAGGATATTTCCGCAGCCATGGGCCTTCGCGCTTTCGATAACGTTGATGAAGGATTCCAGATTGTTCTTATAGTACTTCAACGGCTCGGCAACCGATTCTCCGACAGCCTTGAAGCCGGCAAAATGGATCACGGCGTCAATCTGGTGGGTAGTGAAGAGGAGTTCGGTCGCCACGGGGTCGCAGAAATCCATCTTTATGAAGGGGATGTCTTCGCGGCCGGTTATCTTCTTGACTCCTTCGAAACAGGTCATGTCGCAATTGGACATGTTGTCAGTCACAATTACATCATAGCCTGCTTCAATCAGTTCCACCGTAACATGGCTGCCTATGAATCCGGCTCCGCCGGACACGAGAACGCACTTTTTCATATTCATCGGTTATTATCGAATTTCAAAGTTAGTGTTTTTTGCTAAATTTGTGAATATGAGAACCCTCAAATTGATCCTGGTCGCTTCTGCAGCGGCCCTATCCATCGCCACTGTTTCCGCTCAGGTGCCGGCAACAAAGAAGCAGGCCTCCCAGAGCAAGGCTCAGAGATACATAGAACTCGCTTCAGGGAACGATGTACTCAAGAATGCTTCTTTCGGAGTACTGGCCATGACCAAGGATGGAGACACCCTCGCATCCTGGAACTGTGGCTCCAGACAGATTCCTGCGTCCACTATGAAACTTGTCACAGTCGGAGCGGCAATGCACCAGCTGGGACCTGATTTCAAGTTCTCTACCAGGATTGGCTATAATGGGACGGTTAAGGACGGTGTGCTTGAAGGGGACCTCTACATAGTCGGCGGGGGAGACCCGACGATTGCCTCAAAGGACTCCATCGCCCTTTCTAAGGAAAGGCTATTCTCACAATGGAAGGGGTTCCTCGATAAGGCCGGGATCAAGAAGATTAATGGGATGGTCATCGGTGACGGACGCTATTTTGACGGTCCGATCGACAGGGACACTTGGTCCTATCAGGACATTGGCACAGCCTATGGTACAGGAGGTGATGGGCTATGTTTCTATGAGAATGCAATAGACATGAGGGTTTCGGCCGGTCCCACAGTAGGCTCCCCGGTGACCTACATGGTCTCATATCCTACTCTTCCATGGATGAAATACGGATTCTATGGCAAGACGGGGAAGGCAGGGACTGGCGACCAGCTCTACATGTTCACCTCTGAATTCCAACCCTTTGCCGAAGTGCGAGGCTCATTCGCCATAGACCGCAAGCCGAAGACCGAGGAGTTCTCCAACAAGTTCGGGGCCTACACATGCGCCTATTTTTTCAAGGAATATCTTATCACGAAGGGAATTGAGGTGACCCGCGGAGTTGCGGACGTCCGGCAGGGGCGGATCAGGTCGAATCTGTCAATTATGGACCCCGGGCCGTATGCAACAAAGGTTGATGACCTGAAGATGATAGGGACTACATATTCACCGACCTTGAAGAAGATAGCCAGGGAGACCCTTCTCGAGAGCGACAATTTCTACGCCGAGACCATGTTCAGGATCCTGGGTCGCAGGCTCCATCATTCTGCTTCACCGGATTCATGCAGTGTGGCTGTTAATGAGGTCCTCAAGAAGATTGGCGCCAATCCTTCCGGGGTTAAGATCGACGATGGCAGCGGCCTTTCCAGGTTCAACTATGTGTCTCCGGAGTATTTCGTACGTTTCCTTTCGGCTATGATGGACAGTCCCGTTTTCGGTGATTATATCGAGACTCTCGGACAGCCCGGAGGGCGGCACTATGAGTCCAGGCTTAACGGCGAGAATGCTTCTCTGAAGTCAAGGGTGCATCTGAAGAGCGGGTCTATGGGTGGAGTCCGCTGTTTCAGCGGCTACATAGAGCCTTCGGTAGGATCCAAGTCGGATGCCATTATTTTCTCGATAATGGTGAATAATGTCATTGTACCGGTGTCCAGAGTTGATCCGATAATCGACAGGATCATCGTTCTTCTGGCTGCTGATAATTGATCGGCAGAAGTACTAAAGGTTTACAGGAGTTATACGCATAGCAGCGACTCTGGCTGAAGGTATGTCCCCTTTTGCCGGAGTCAGCGTGAAAGAATGGATTCCTGGGGAATCCACGGAAACCCATCCCAAAGGGTACCAGGCATATGCTACCGTGGCCCCGTGCTGGTCTATAAGGGCTTCCTTCCCGTCCACCGACATGTGCCATTCAACCCAATCGTCGTTTTCTGCACCAAGGTATTCGAGGTCGATATTATACACTCCTGGTTCCTTGAAATCCATAGTCCAGGTAAGGGTGGCACCTTCGTTGAAGTCCAGGGCGACGTTACGGGTCTTCCATTCCCCGAATTTCTCCATCCAACCGGATTTCTTGACTGAGCATCCTTCTGCAGAGGCGAATTCAACCGGGACTAAGGTCGTCGTAGAAGGATCAACTGCCAGAGTACCGTCGACATCGATTGCACCATTCAGGTCAAGCTCTATCACGGAAGCAAATGGCTCCGGTCTGGCAGCTGGAACCTCGATGCATAACCAGCCGTCCCTCGAATTGAATTTCAGTTTTTTCTCTCCATTCAGCCTGGCCGATTTGACGGTGGTTTTAAGCCCAGGGACCCATAGGCGACCGTCATCAGGCCAATCAAAGACTACCAACTCGATCTTGTCTCCTTGGACTACGGCATCACCCCAGGGAAGGGCATATCCCCATGGGGATGGTCCGGCCCCATAGACTGCATCCGGGTGACGGTGTACCCATTCTCCGGATTTCCTCAGCGCAGCTGCGGCCATCTCTGCTATCCGGCCGGAAGAATCGGGGCCGACGTTAAGCATCCATGTTCCGCCTCTTGCAATGGTGGATACAAGGGTGCGGACTATGAAATCAGGAGTTTTCCATTCATTGTCATACTTTGAGAAGCCCCATCCTACCTGGGTGACATCGATGCCTTCCCAACGGCCGTCATGGTTGGCTACGGGAACTTCCATGTCACCAAGTGTCTCGTAATCTCCAAGACCGTTACCGACCCTGCTGGAGACAAGGGCATTGGGCTGGTTCTTCCGGACTATGTCCACGAGTTCCTGGGAGTAACTTTGCTGCATCCATCCTGGGGTGTCAAACCAGATCAGCTCTATTTCTCCGTATTTCGTGGTCAGTTCTTCCACTTGAGGTACACACTTGGTCCTGAAATACTCGTCAAATGAAACAGGACGTCCGGTTGGATCCGTAGCAGGTCCGTTGCCTCCACCGGGAGCCGTCCAGTCTTGGAACTGGGAATAATAGAAACCTATTCCCAGACCTTCCCTGTGACATGCTTCTGCGAGTTCTGCCATCAGGTCCCGTTTAAGAGGGGTCGCATCGACGATGTCGAAATCGCTGGCTGCAGTGTCGAACATTGCAAACCCTTCGTGGTGTTTTGCCGTTATGATTATGTATTTCATTCCAGCATCCTTGGCCAGTTGCACAATTGCATCGGCATCAAAGGCCGAGGGATTGAAGGAGGCCGCTTCGGCCATGTATCCTTCCACAGGGATTGCTGCCTGGGAACGGTTCATGATCCACTCGGCATTCCCGTAATAGATCTTGTCTTTCCAGACTCCTTCCAGCTTGGAGTAAAGGCCGAAATGGATGAACATGGCGTAATTCCCATCTTCAAACAAGATCTGTTGCGGAGATCTGGTGTCCTCTTTCTGGGGAGGGACTGTCGAATTGCATGAGGCAAGCATCAGTGATGCCGAAAGCAGGATGGCTGATAAGTATTTCATGGATTGATGTATTTTATACCTTGGTAAGTGTCTCTTTCTTCGAGCCGTTTGTCGAGCAGTTTCAGGATTCCGTCATTCCGGATCAGTCCCCACGGGGTCTCCCTTACAAAGCGCGGAGGAACTTCTCCGGCGATTCTCTCGATGTAAAGGTTTGGCCTCAGCCTTTCCAGGATGTCCACCATGAAATCGATGTAGTCATCGAGACTGAGACGCAGGAATTCATCTGGATTGGAAGCATATTCAGCCTCCATCCTGGTCCCCTTGACAATCTGTAGCTGATGGAACTTGACGGAGGTCAATGGAAGGGAGGAAATCGTTGCACACTGATCCAGGAGCATTTCCTTTGTCTCTCCGGGCAGTCCCAGGATGAAATGTGCACCGACATCAATCCCTCGTTCAGCAGTCATTTCGACAGTCCTTCTTGCACATTCGAAATCGTGCCCGCGATTTATCCTCAAGAGTGTGGCATCATAACAAGACTCAATTCCATATTCCAGGACCACCACCTTCTTTTCTGCGAGATATGACAGGTAGTCCAGCTTAACTTCATCTATACAGTCGGGGCGTGTGCCGATGACCAGACCGACGACCGAAGGATGGGAAAGGGCCTCTTCGTAAAGACCCTTCAGCCGTTCAAGCGGACCATAGGTGTTTGAATATGCCTGGAAATAGGCAAGATAGTGCCTTACTTTGGGGTAGCGGCGGTGATGGAACCATATTCCTTCGTCAATCTGCTGGAACAGGGTTTTCCCGGGGGTGCTGTAGCCGGGGTGGAAGGCGGCGTTGTCGCAGTAGGTGCAGCCTCCGGTACCCAGGGTTCCGTCCCTGTTGGGACAACTGAACCCTGCGTCCAGGACAAGTTTCTGAAGCCGCTCCCCATAGATCTTCCTGTAGCGACCGGCAGCAGTATTGTATCTCTTGCCTTCCGGGAAATTGAACATGTCCTCCTGATAATCAGTAGCGACTATAAAGATACGAGAAATAATCGACACTAATCGTCAAAATCACTATCTTAGCAAGCAGAAATGAACCGTCACATGAAAAGATTCTTCTCACATATCTTTTGTTCTGCCCTTCTTGCCATCTCTTGTTTTCCGTTGACAGGCCAGACAAAATTGACCATGACTGACAAGGAGCTTCAGGCAGCTCCTCCAAAGATGGCCGTAGTGGAATTCTCGGCGAATTTCATGAGGGAGGCCCCTGATTTTGCCGCTGAACTGGGAGACCAGGCGTTGATGGGAACTGTAGTGGAGGTCCTCGAAAAGGAAGGATCATGGGTCAAGATAAAGTCACCTGATCCTTATACTGCCTGGGTTACCGACATGGGTCTTGTAGAGATGACGGAGAAGGAGATCGAGGACTACCTCGAGGCTCCTAAATACATCTGTGTCAGTGGGATCTCCCATGTGTTTGAAGAGCCGTCAACTAAATCCAGGGTGGTCTCGGAACTTGTCCTTGGCGATATAGTCAGGATTATGTACAAAACCATCACCCACACCCGCGGGCACTTGAAAGGCTATGATGAAGGCCGTGCAGTCCTGACAAAGAAATTCGTGGGAGTGGTCCTCCCGTCCGGAAAGACCGGTTACGTTCCCGCCAAGGATGTTGACGTTTTTTACAAGTGGGCAAAGGACAGGAAGGCACGGCAGGGCGATACGAGAGGCATTCAGGAAGATCTCGTGGAGACTTCGCTGAGGTTCCTCGGAGTTCCTTACATGTGGGGTGGTACATCGATAAAGAACACGGATTGCAGTGGTTTGGCGAGGAGCGTGTTTTTTGCCAACGGGATACTTCTTCCCCGCAACGCTTCCCAGCAGGGAAGGGTAGGGGAAGATCTCCGCATTTTCGATAGTGAAGGTAAGACAGACTGGGGTTCCCTCCAGCCCGGGGATTTGGTTTTCTGGGGCAGGGAGGCCACAGAAGAAGCTCCTGCCAAAGCCACACACGTTGGAATATATCTTGGGGATGGCCGGTTCATTCATTCCTCGCATGTCGTTCGGATAAGTTCGCTCGACAGGAACGATCCGGACTACTATGACCGCAGACCTATCCTGGCCCGCAGGATAGTCGGTCACATTGACGAAAAAGGTTCCGGAATAGTGTCCATATTCCAGAGCCCTGACTATTTTCCGATGTAATACTATTTACTCACAGGGCAGCCCTACTTGTCTTCAACTTGGAACTTTTACGGATCTTTCGTAACTTTGCTCAATTAAACTGATCACAATGGCGAAGTTCGTAAACAGAGAGATTTCCGAAGGACTGACCTTCGATGACGTGTTGCTGGTTCCGGCTCATTCCGATGTACTTCCCCGCGACGTGGATGTATCTTCCTATTTCACCACGGACATCAAGCTTCACACTCCGGTGGTGTCCGCCGCTATGGACACCGTGACCGAGGCAGAGTTGGCCATCGCCATGGCCAGGGCCGGAGGTCTTGGAGTGATCCACAAGAACATGCTTATCGAACAGCAGTGCGAGCAGGTTCGCCGGGTCAAGAGGGCTGAGAACGGGATGATCTACGATCCTGTCACTATCCGGCCCGATGCCACCGTGGGCACTGCCCTGGCTATGATGAGCAAGCATCACATCGGCGGAATTCCCGTGGTGGATGCCAACGGATTCCTTATCGGAATAGTAACCAACAGGGATCTCCGTTTCCAGGAAGACATGGCCCAGCCCATCGACGAGATAATGACCAGGGAGAATCTGGTGACCGCTTCCAAGGGAATCACCCTCTCTGAGGCTACCAAGATCCTTCAGAGGAGCAAGGTCGAGAAACTCCCTGTCGTTGACAATGACGGCAAGCTTGTCGGCCTTATTACCTACAAGGACCTGATGAAGATCAAGGACAATCCCATTGCATCGAAGGACAGCAAGGGACGTCTGATGGTGGCTGCCGCTGCCGGTATCAAGTCCGACACGCTCGACAGGATCGGGATGCTGGTCGATGCAGGGGCGGATGCAGTCGTGCTCGATACTGCACACGGCCATTC
Organism: Bacteroidales bacterium; assembly: GCA_017962025.1. Lineage (GTDB taxonomy): Bacteria > Bacteroidota > Bacteroidia > Bacteroidales > UBA932 > Cryptobacteroides. The sequence continues at coordinate 15,402 of JAGCWD010000008.1, read as the reverse complement.
CGAGGGAGTTATCCAGATGGTGAGAAGGGCTTGTGAAGCCTTCAAGGACTTCCAGATAGTAGCAGGAAATGTCGCCACGGCTGATGGAGCAAAGGCTCTTGCCGATGCCGGTGTCAAGGCCGTAAAGGTTGGAATCGGTCCGGGTTCTATCTGTACTACCAGGATAATCGCCGGAATCGGTGTTCCTCAGCTGACCGCTGTGATGGAGGCCTGCGAGGCCTTGAAGGGTACCGGTATCCCTGTGATTGCTGATGGCGGTATAAGGTATTCAGGAGACATCGTCAAGGCACTTGCTGCCGGAGCCGGGACGATAATGGCCGGATCCCTCCTTGCCGGCACCGAGGAATCTCCCGGAGAGACCATCATCATGAACGGCCGTCGTTTCAAGTCCTACCGTGGAATGGGTTCCCTTGAGGCTATGGAGCAAGGATCCAAGGACCGCTATTTCCAGGACATGGAGGCTGATATCAAGAAACTTGTTCCCGAGGGAATCGTAGCCCAGGTCCCTTATAAGGGTACCGTTTCCGAAGTGGTTTACCAGCTCGTCGGAGGGCTACGGGCAGGAATGGGTTATTGCGGTGCCCATAACATCGAAGAACTTAGGAAGGCCAGTTTTGTCCGCATCACGACAGCCGGCATCCTTGAGAGCCATCCCCACGATGTGACAATCACCAAGGAGGCACCTAACTATTCAAGATAGTACCACCCGTGTTCCGTCGTCCCAGCATATTCATCATTTTTCTCATCGTGTTGGCCATGCCTTCGTGCAAGGTCTTCCAATCTTATGTCCACGATGGGGAAGTGGTGGCGAAGCTAGGAGGGCACAAACTTTATCGTTCGGAGCTGGAGGACTTGATTCCTAATGGGATTAGTCCTGAGGACAGCACCCATCTCGCAGCCATGTTCATTAATTCCTGGGTTACAGACAAGGCTTTCCAGGACATTGCCGAACAGAAACTGGGAAAGGAAGACAAGGATGTGTCAAAGGAACTTGAAGCTTACAGGCAGTCCCTGCTGAGATACCGGTTCGAGCAGAAATACATAGCTGAGAGGCTAGATACTTCGGTTTCCGGAGCCGCGGTTAGCGACTATTACAATTCCCACAAGGATAATTTCATCCTGGAACGTCCGATCCTGAAAGCCCGGTTCATGAAAATAGCCAAGGATTCTCCGAACCTCCAAAAGATAAAGAAGTTGATGTCGTCCTCAGATGTGGAGGATGTGATAGCTGCGGACAGTGTGGCTTTCAATTCGGCTCAGCGCTATATCGACTTTTCCGAAACCTGGATGGACGCGATGACACTTGCGGCCGAATTCGGAGTTGACTATGTCCAGATGCTCTCCAAAAAGAACGGATCTTTCATTGAGATTCCGGATAATGACGGGAATCTTTGCGTAGCCTTCGTTGTGGACATGATCAAGGCGGGGGAAAATGCTCCTTTGGAGTTCTGCGAGGAAAACATCAAGGACATAATCATCAGCGTCAGAAAGCATGACCTTCTGACCACTTTGGAACGAGACTTGATAGAAGATGCCAAGGTCCGGGAGAATTTTGTAATTTATTAAAGATGACAAGGAAATCCATTCTTACACTAATTGCCATCGTGGCTGCAGGCTCGATGGTTTCTGCCCAGAAATACAAATATATCGACAAGACGGTTGCTGTAGTTGGTAACGAGGCCATCATGATCTCCGACATCGAGTCTTCGGTGAAGGAGAGAGGGGCACAGGGACTTTCCTCCGACAGGAACGTCCGATGTGAGGTGCTGGAGAATATGCTGGAATCCAAGCTTTTCCTCATGCAGGCCCGCATCGACTCCCTGACCGTAAACCAGGATAATGTCGAAGGAATGCTTTCCCAGCGGATTGACCAGTTCCTTACCTATCTCGGGGGTGAAGACAAGTTGGAAGAATACTTCGGTAAGCCTCTTTACCGTCTCCGTCAGGATTGGCGCAAGCAGTACGAAGACATGAGCCTTACCCAGGAAGAGCAGACCAAGATAATGAGGACCATTCCTGACATGACTCCTCATGATGTGAAGGAATACCTTGACACAGTGGATTCCAATAACCTCCCGATCGTTCCGATCAAGTACCAGCTCAGCCAGATCTGCCTTTATCCTGACCGTGAGGCCGCCGACATGGCTGTCCGTGAGAAACTTCTCGAACTTCGCGAAAGGATCATAAACGGAGAGAAGTTTTCAACCCTTGCCAGGATGTATTCAGAGGACCCCGGTAGCTCCAGAAGGGGAGGTGAACTTGGAATGGCTTCCAAGTCTATTTTCTGGCCGGTATTCTCAGACGCAGCCATGGCCCTCAAACCTGGGGTTATCTCCCAGATCGTAGAGACTCCTGATGGATTCCACATCATCGAGGTAATCGAGAAGAAAGGGGACATGTTCAATGCCAGACACATTCTAATGAAGCCCCAATACACCACAGAGGACCGGGAGAAGGCTTTCAAGACCCTTGACAGCCTCCGTACGGAGATTCTTAATGGGGCAGTAACCTTCAAGATGGCTGCCAGTTTCTATTCCCAGGATGCCCCTACCAAGACTAACGGAGGCCAGATGTCCGATCCTAACACCGGATCCTCATATTTCGAGATTGACCAGTTAAAGCCGGAGGACTACAGGGCGATCAAAGACCTCAAGGAAGGGGAGATTTCCGAACCTGTCCAATCCACCGACAACGATGGTCGCCAGGACCAGGAAAAGGATTTTGTGGTAGGAAAGACCAACTACAAGATCATAAGGGTGGACAAGATCATTCCGGCTCACACCGCTTCTTTCAACGATGATTTCTCACAGCTTCAAAGTGAAGTAAGGAGGGCAAAGCAGATGGAGGCCATCGACAGTTTCATCGATAAGAAGATTGCAGAGACACGCGTCTTCATCGATCCCATGTTCAAGGACTGTGATTTCCATCGCGCCGGGTGGGCTTCCAAGTTCTCTGAGGACTGATGTTTCCTAAGCGGATAATAACTGCCTCTATCCTTCTCCTCTTTTCCTTGAGCCTTTTTGCGCAAAGGAATGAGAGGAGGGACAGTCTGGTCCGACTTCTGGGCTGCGACAAGCTCCAGCAGGTCGATGAGGATGGGGCTAGTTTCCGTAAGGCTCTTGGTCATGCCCGTTTCGAGCATAATGCCACCCTGCTTCTCTGCGACACGGCGCTATGGAATGTAAACGAAAACATTATCAAGGCAATAGGCCATGTCAAGATCATTCAGAACCGGACGGTCCTGAGCAGTGACAAACTCGACTATCTGATCAATGAAAACCTTGCCCAGTTCCGGGGCACTGTCGTCCAGCTTCAGGACAAGGACAAGAATACCCTTAGGACAAGGTACCTTGATTACAACACCAAGGACAGCGTAGCTACATTTATCCGTGGAGGAGCCTTCAGGGATAAGGACGGCCAGCTCATAGAAAGTGCTGAAGGGACTTACGATTCAAAGATTAAGAGCTTCAATTTCTATGGCGATGTCAACATGTTCACCGACACCGTCTTCGTCAAGACACGGTCCCTGGACTACAACACTGAAACCGGGGTTGCTGTTTTCAACCAGAACACCCATGCCTGGAGAGACAACAACATGCTTTCCTCTGATTCCGGTTGGTACGATCGCAAGAATGAGGTTTTTACATTCACCAGCAATGTCCACATCCTGACCGAAACCCAGGAAGCTTGGTCCGACTCGCTGGTGTATCATCGAATATCCGGAGATGCGGAGATGTTTGGCAACGTGGAGTTGCTGGACACGACCAGGAAGGTCTCTGCAGTGGCCGGATACATGCAGTATATTGATTCCCTGCAGTACATCCGGATGAACCGTGATCCGGCCGTTATAGTAGTTTCGGAGGAAAATGCGGGGAGGGACACTGTCTATGTGGGTGGTGATGAGATCATCTATTGGACAGTGCCCAAATGTGATATCGCTGAAGGAGAGTTGGCGAGTGCAGAGGCCAGGCTCAAGGACCTGAATATCGATCCTATCAACGAATATCGCCAGAGGGCGGCTGAGGAAGCAAAGGCGGCAGCTGAGGCAGCCAGGCAAAAAATGTTGGAAGAAGATCCCAACGCCGCAGCTGCCTTGGGGATTAAGCCTCCTGAAACAAAGAACGCTCCTTTCCTGCCTGCTCCTATGGAAGTGGTCGGTGACGTTGGGTGGCCGCAACTTCCAGACAGCTTGAAGGTCGCCCGCCCAGATTCGTTATCCGTGCCGGATTCACTGATGGTTTCAGACTCCTTGGCGGTGTCCGACTCGCTGGCCGGTCCTAAGGATACAACGAGGATAGGTTTCCTGCAATGTGTACGGAATGTCAAAGTCTTCAAGAGAGATATGCAGGTGGCCTGTGATTCGTTGGCTTATAATGACTTGGATTCCCTGGTACGTCTCTACAAGAGCCCTGTTGTCTGGAATGAGATCAACAGGCAGTACTCTTCCGACAGTATTTCCGTAGTGATCAAGAACAGGGCATTGGAAAAAGCCAGCCTCATGTCCAATGCCTTCATCATTTTCCAGGAGGACTCACTGTTGTTCGACCAGATCAAAGGAGCCGAGATGATGGCCTATTTCGATTCGACAGGAGGGTTGCAGCGATTCGACTCCATGGGAGGCTCGTCCGGAGTGTTCTTCCTTGAGGAGAACGGGGCCTATGCTACTGTCAACAAGTTCGAAGCGAAGATGCTTACAGCTACCTTCAAGGATGGTGACCTTTACGACTTGAACTACTTTGAGGAAGTCAAGAGTGATGCTTATCCTGTGGTCCAGCTGAGGAAAGACGAGCGCATTTTGAAAGGTTTCGAATGGCTTCCGGATAAGCGTCCCAAAGGGCCTGAGGACGTGACATCCCATGTCCCCAGAGAGACTGAAAGGGAGAGATACGAGAAGATCAGTCGCCCTGTCTTCAGGAACACGGATGAGTATTTCCCGGGTTACCTGCAGGAGCTTGACAAGAACCTGAGAGAGGCTGAGCAGCAGAAAAGAGCCCGCCAGGAAGAGCAGAGAAGGCTTAAGGAAGAAGCAGAACTGGAACAACAGGCGGCAGAATCGGCTGAAGGCGAGAATCAGGCAGAGGAGGTACAACCATCCGAAGAGATCAATCAGTCAGAACAAGAGGTACCGGTCCAGAATGCTGTTTCTGAAATACCTGCTGGTGGAGATACCTTGGTTTTGGATGCAAATCAGATAGATTCCCTGCTTGCCGGTCAGACCATTGAGGCCCTCAAGTCCAAGATTCCTGTCGATCCCAAGATTGAGCAGAAGGCCAAACAAAAGGCCGAGAGGGAAGCAAAGAAGGCATCAAAGGAGAAGGCCAGGCAGGAGAAGCTCTCCCGAAAGGAGGAGAAGTGGGCTGCACTGGATGCCAGGGATGCCGAGAAGGCCGCCAAGAAGGCCGCCAAACTCCAGGAAAAACAAAGGATCAAGATGGAAAAGATGCTGAAAGCGCGAGCCAAGCGTGAGGAAAAAGAGCAGAGAATCCTGGAGTCCTATAAGGAAAAATTCGAGAAAAAAAAGGCGAGGAAAGAGAGCAGATAATGCGTGAAATAGGGTATATGTCAGCGCATTATTTCGCAAATTGGCAGGTCTGTTTGCTATTTTTGTCACTTTAAGGGTTAATAACACTACAGATTTGCACTACCGTAATCATTTGTTTTGGATGGTCGCGATTGTTATTGCGACAGTCTCATGTAACAGTGCCATTGATCCCCTCGCTGAAGCGGATCCATTTGTCGGCACCGGTTTCCATGGTCACACCTATCCCGGAGCGACCACTCCATTTGGAATGGTCCAGCTCAGTCCCGACACCAGGAACAGGACGTGGGATGGCAGTTCGGGCTACCATTACAGCGACCCCTCCATTCTGGGCTTTTCACATACCCATCTCAGCGGTACCGGTTGTGCCGATTTGGGTGACTTTTTATTTCTCCCTTTCATAGGAGATGTAATTCCGGAGAATCTTCCTTTCTCCCATGACGACGAGGAAGCATCACCCGGTTACTACAAAGTTGATTTCCCTGAGGCCGGCTTCCTTGTGGAACTCACCGCCACAACCAGGACGGGAGTCCACAGGTACTCATTCAACAAGGAAGGTAGCCGCCATGTCCTTGTCGATGCCGCTTATTTCATCGGGGAACTCAATCCCGAAGCGATATTCATGAAAACGGAAGGGAGCAACACCCTCAAGGGAGGACGCCGCGTACGGGGATGGGCACCTGACAGGCAGATCTTCTTCAACGCTTCTTTCTCAGTTCCTTTCATTTCTGCAGAACGTCTTGAGGGGGACAGGATCCTTCTGTCATTCCCTGAGGATACCAAGGTGCTAACTGTCTCAGTGGGCCTGTCCCAGGTTGATGTGGAAGGTGCTTCTGAAAACCTGAAAGCCGAGGTCGGATCTAAGGATTTCGATACAGTCCGCTCTGAGGCAGCCGAGGCTTGGGCTGATGCATTGGGAGTAATCAGGGTCCAGGGAGGAAGCAGGAAGGCTACGGCCAATTTCTACTCTGCCCTGTACCATACAATGGTTGTCCCGAACCGTATGGACGATGTTTCAGGCCGCTATCGCGATTTCTGTCAGGAGATATCAACTGTTCCTCAAGGAAGGGCTTTTTACTCAACCCTTTCCCTTTGGGATACTTTCAGGAGCTGGAACCCTCTTCAGACCCTTGTGAACACGACTCTTGTCGAAGACATGGTCTATAGCATGCTGGATATGTATGATAAGGGCGGCAGGCTGCCCAAGTGGCCCCTTGCCAGTTCTGAAACCGACTGCATGATAGGCTACCATGCCATTCCGGTCATAGCTGATGCATGGCTCAGGGGAATCCGCTCCTTTGACGGAGACAAGGCTCTGGAAGCAATGGTTGAGGCTTCGAACTCTGATGAGTGTTCCCCCTCTTACAACGAGTTCGGTTTCGTGCCTGCGAACACTCAGGGTGGAGCGGTTTCCAAGACCCTTGAATTTGCTTACGACGACTGGTGCATTGCCAGGATGGCGGAAGATCTCGGACGGGATGACATTGCCGGAGAGTATTACTCTAGGGCACGAAGATATGTCTCAGTCTTCGATGCTTCCACCGGATTCATGCGTGGCAGGAATACCAATGGCAACTGGATGTCTCCTTTCAATCCCATAGGTAGTTCCCGCGACTATGTAGAAGGCATTCCATGGCAATACCGTTTCTTTGCCCCTCATGATTTCCAGGGACTTACAGCCTTGATGGGTGGACAGGAAGCTATGATTGCAGCCTTGGATTCCCTATTCAGTTACGACGAAAGGGATCCCGGAGTCAAGATAAGCGACATGACCGGCCTTGTCGGTCAGTATGCACATGGCAATGAGCCCAGTCACAATATGACCTGGCTGTACAATTTCCTCGGGAAGCCTTCAAAGTCCCAGGTCCTGGTCCGCAGGATGCTGGATGAAATGTACTCTCCTACCCCGGAAGGAATCAGTGGAAACGAGGATTGCGGACAGATGAGTGCCTGGTATGTCCTCTCTTCACTTGGAATATATCCCGTCTGTCCCGGAACCGGTGAATATGTTTTCGCGGCTCCTCTTTTCAAGAAGGCCACTGTCAAGCTTTCTTCAGGCAAGGAACTGGTGATAATCGCCGACCATCCTGAGAATCCCTACATAAAGTCAGTGATATTCAATGGCAGCCCTGTAGCAGCTGATTTCATCACTTATGAGGATCTGATGCAGGGAGGAGAACTCCGTTTCATCCTTTCATCCACTCCGGTAGAGGACCGTGATGTGGTCAAAAAGCAGGGCTTGTACTCATTGACGGACGGGAATGAGGTTTCCATACCTTTCCTGCCAATGGATCCCAGCTACTACGAAGGAGACCTGGAGGTGGATCTCAAATGCAGGACGGAAGGCGCTTCCATCCGTTATACTCTTGACGGAAGTGAACCGGATATTGATTCCCCGCTTCTTTCAGAACCCTTTAAAACCAGGGAAGACCTTGTGATAACCGCCAGGGCATTCAAAGAAGGCATGACTCCCAGTGCAACTATGAGGATACATGCCTTCCCGGCGATAAAGATTCCTTCCGCAAAAGTCTCTGGACTGAAGCAGGGATGCAGATATACCTATCACACCGGTCTTTTCACCTGTACCGCCGATGTAAGGTCGAGTAAGGCATTATCCTCAGGAGTCATGGAGGAACCTTCCATCAAGGAAGCTCCGGATGAGGATCATTTCGGCTACATATTCACTGGTTATATTGATATCCCTTCCGATGGAATATGGGAGTTCGCCCTTCGCAGCGATGATGGAGCCCTGCTTGAGATTGACGGCCGACCGGTTGTGGACAATGACGGATCCCATTCAGCCTACACTGCTACAGGTCGCATTCCGTTGATGAAGGGATTACATCCATTCCGCCTGTCTTATTTGGAGGATTACGAAGGACAGGAACTTTTCTGGGCATGGAGGCCGCAAGGAGAATCTCGTTTCGTCCGGATTCCGAAAGATGTTATTTATTGCAGATAGTTAATTCAATAACCATATATGCGTAAGTTTACTTTCATTCTGGCTACCCTGGTGCTTGCTGCGACCGCCGCTGCACAGCGCCCCATAGCCTATCACTCACATAACGATTACGATCGCACCGTCCCGTTCTACGAGGCCTATTCCCAGCATTGCACTTCTATCGAGGCCGATGTTTTCCTGCAGGAAGGAGAGATCCTGGTGGCTCACAACCGTAAGGATGTGAGGGCTGACCGGAGCTTGAGGAAAATGTACATCGAGCCGATCGTCAAGATATTCAGGGACAACGGAGGACAGATGTGGAAGGGGAGTGATGACCGTCTTCAGTTGATGGTGGATCTCAAGGCCTCAGAAGCCCTTCCCGGGGTCGTTGCCCTTGCGGAAGAGTTCCCGGATGTCTTTACAACCGACAACGGAGTGAGGGTTGTGATCACGGGTTCATATCCGGCTCCTGAAGATTATGACAAGTGGCCTTCATGGCTGTGGTTTGACGGTGATTTCAAGGATGGAAAACTGAATTACACTCCTGAACAGCTGAAGAGGATAGCATTGATCAGTACGGACTTCCGGAAGTTCGCCCGCAATTGGAACGGGAAGGGAAGGATGATCAATTCTGAACTGGAAGCTGTAACAAAGGCGATTGAAACCGCCCACGAAGCTGGGAAGCCTATCCGTTTCTGGGATGCTCCGGAAGGGACGACCGCATATTTCACCTTCTACAAGCTCGGGGTGGATTTCTTCAACACCGACTATCCTGCCCAGTGTGCCCTTTTCTTCAGCGATTGGACCAATAAGAATTTCCGTATGGGGCGACGCGATGTAAAAGCCGGTGTCACGGGGACCAAGAGACTTGACAAGGCTACCCGTGATTTCCAGGGATTCCAGAACGAGAAAATGCAGCTTAGCAAAGGCATAGATGTATATTCTCCCACTTTCAGGAACGACGGAAAGGACAAGAAGATCAAGAACGTTATCTTCCTGATTGGTGACGGGATGGGACTCGGTCAGATCATCACCGGTGCCTATGCCAATGGGAAGGATCTTTCCATGCTGAGGATGAAGAACATGGGACTTCAGTTCTACAATCCCAACGATGATTTCATAGGGGATTCCGCTTCAGGTGGCAGCGCCCTTGCGACAGGTGAGATCTCATGGACCAGGCATATTTCTGCCAACGAGGACGGTTCGGTAGAGTATCCTTCATTAACTGACTTTTTCCACTCCCAGGGCAAGGCAACAGGTGTCGTGACCCTCGGCGACTTGGCTGATGCAACTCCCTCCGTGTTCTATTCCCATACCGCCGAACGCGACAGCATCGACAAGGTTACACGTTATCTGGCTACCAACAAAGCCCTCGACCTGCTTGCCGGAAGCGGCACTGATTATTTCGAGGACCCGAGGGAGGATGGCTTTGACCTGCTTACGGCAATCAAGGCTAACGGTTTCAACTACACGCACGACGCCCTGAGCACTACTTCCATACCTGGCAGAGTGATTTGCGCAGACCAACGGATGGGTGAATATGCGCGCGAAGAAACTCTCAGCTTCCTTGCTGACATAACCCGCGAATCCATAGCCAAGATGCAATCCCTTTCAAAGAAAGGCTTTTTCCTCATGGTCGAGGGTGCAAAGATCGATTATGCAGGCCATTCCGACTGTTTGCCTGCCTCCATCATTGAGACACTCAGTTTCGACCTTGCCGTCGCCGAGGCTTTGAAATTCGCGGATTCCAATGGTGAAACCCTTGTAGTGGTCACAGCGGATCATGAAACCGGTGGACTGACAGTACTTGACGGTGACCTCTCCACTGGTCATGTCCTGGCCGTTTTCAATTCCGATGACCATACTCCCTCTGTCCTTCCTGTATTTGCCTATGGGCCTGGCTCACAGCATTTCACGGGAACCTATATGAATATTGAAATTCCTCGTACAATCAAAAGGCTCGTAAAGAAATGAAACGCATCTTCCTCGCCGCGCTCCTCTTTTCCGGCGTAATTCCCCTCTTTGCACAGGACCTGAAATCAGGTCCCTTCGACCTGCCATACAAGAATACCTATGTAAAGAATATATTCGTGTCGGAGAATCCGTTCCGCACGATGAAACGTGAGACACTTGCCCCCAAGCCTTTCAAGGAAGCCCAGAAGATCCTCCCTTCACCGATATGGGAAGGCCATGAGAAGGAGATCGAGATGTACTGGCACGCCTGGAAGATTGCGGTCGGCAACATCCGTCAGCCTGAAGAAGGGTCGGGGTTCGTCTCTCCTTACCTTGATGTAGCTTACAACGGGAACATATTCATGTGGGATGATTCCTTCATGATGATGTTCGCCCGCTATGGCTACCGTTTCTTCCCGTTCCAGAGGACTCTGGACAATTTCTATGCAAAACAACACCAGGACGGTTTCATCTGCCGTGAGATCCGCGCCGACGGATCCGACTGTTTCGAACGCTACGATCCGACTTCCACTGGTCCTAATCTCCTGCCATGGGCGGAATTGCTGTACTACAAGCAGTTCGGAGACATCGACAGGCTCCACAAGGTCTTTCCGGCTCTGGTAGCCTATGCCCAATGGTGGAAACTCAACCGTACCTGGAAGGACGGAACCTACTGGTCCAGCGGATGGGGTACAGGAATGGATAACATGCCTCGTGTACCGGAAGGTTACAACCAGATTTTTTCCAACGGTCACATGACCTGGCTGGACACGAACCTTCAGCAGTACCTGGTTAATGACTGCCTGATGCAGATAGGCTTCTACATCGAGCGCTGGCAGGAGATCGAGGAGATGGAGGACGAGATGAAATACCTCAAGTCCTGGATCAACGACAATATGTGGGATGAGGAAAGCGGTTTCCTTTATGATGTCTATGGAGACGGCAGTCGCAATGCCACCAAGGGGATATCCGCTTTCTGGGCCCTCAAGACTGACGTCCTTAAGAAGGACCGCCTGGACCGGATAGTGGCTCATCTTGGCAGCGAGGCCGAGTTTGCAAGGACCCACAGGGTACCGTCCCTCTCTGCCGACCATCCGAAATACAACCCTAAGGGACGCTATTGGCAGGGTGGTATCTGGCCCGGAGCCAACTACATGGTGATCAGCGGACTGTGGGAAAGAGGTTACCGCAAGGAAGCTATGGAGATTGCCTGCAACCACTACGACAACGTGTTCAAGGTATGGCAGGACACCGGTACATTCTGGGAGTATTACGCACCCGAGGAGGTGGCTCCCGGCTTCATGGCCCGCAAGGATTTCGTCGGTTGGACCGGTCTTCCTCCGATCGCTGTGTTCATCGAATATATCCTTGGAATCAAGTCTGACTTCAGCGAGAACAAGGTAGAATGGGATGTCCACAACATCGAGGCCCATGGAATCGAGCGTTATCCTTTCGGCCCCGAGGGTGTCGTGACCCTGGAGGCTGCCGGGCGCAAGTCTGCTTCTGACAAGCCTTCCATTACAGTAACCACCAATATACCTTTCGACCTCACAGTGATGTGGGGTGACGGACAATCCGCAACCGTCCATGTGGAGAAGAGCGGAAAGATTTCACTTTAACGCAAACCAATCTTTTTTATGAGAATAGCCATTGATCTGGGCGGAACCAATGTCCGCGTGGCCACTGTCCTGCCTGACGGTCAGTTCGGAAAGATCCTTTCCGAACCTTGCCATGCCACAGGGAGCGAAACGGAAGTGCTGGAGCAACTTTACCGCCTGATTGACGACCTTTTCTGTCCCGAGGTTGACGGAATAGGTATAGGAGTCCCCTCAGTAGTCGATACTGACCGGGGGATAGTATATAATGTTGTCGGAATCCCTTCATGGCAGGAAGTACACCTAAAGTCCCTGCTGGAGGCCAGGTATCATGTGCCTGCAGCTGTGGACAACGACTGCAACTGCTTTGCACTAGGCGTTACAAGGTTCGGTAAAGGAGGACCCCACAAGGAGGCTTTCTGCGTGACCCTTGGTACAGGTGTAGGCGGTTCTCTCGTTGTTGACGAACATCTTTACCGCGGACGGAACGCCGGGGCGGGGGAGATAGGCAGCATACCCTATCTTGACAGGGACTATGAATATTATTGCAGCAGCCGTTTCTTCGTTGGAAAGGGGACTACGGGCAAGGAGACCGCAGTTGCAGCGGCGGGTGGAGACCCCAAGGCCCTGGCCATCATGGAAGAATTCGGCGGGCACATTGGGAAACTTGTCCAGATGATCATGTACGCCTACGATCCTGCCGTCATAATCCTTGGTGGAAGTATCTCCAAAGCGTTCTCCCTCTACTGCGAGCCTATGTGGAAGGTAATCCGCGAATTCCCTTATCCGAAGAGTGTCGAGAACCTGGACCTCTATTCAACAGATCTCGACAATCCCGGAATCCTGGGTGCAGCCCTGCTCTGCGGGCCCCTCAAGTAGTTTTAAATGTTCATTCTAACTATATGAAAAAGTTCCTGTTATTTGCGATCTTACCGCTTCTCGCCTTTTCATGTAAAAGCAACAAGGCTGTTGAGACCCTCCCTGTGATGTCTTTCAACGTACGCTACGGCACGGCAAGGGATGGAGACAATGTCTGGGAGAACCGTCGTGATGCGGCTTGCGCCATGATACTCGACCAGCGACCCGCCGTTTTCGGCGTTCAAGAGGCACTGGACTTCCAACTCGATTATTTCGTTGAGCACTGCCCTGGTTACAAATGCGTAGGTGTCGGCCGCGAGGATGGTGTCCATGAAGGGGAGCATATGTCAGTGTTTTATGATACGGAACGTATCGAATTGAAGGAATGGGGAACCTATTGGCTCTCAGAGACTCCTTTCCAGCCTTCCTTCGGGTGGGATGCGGCCTGCCGCCGTACAGCCACCTGGACCCTGCTTTATGACAAGGCCGCTGACCGTAACTTCTACTTTGTCAACACCCATCTTGACCATGTGGGAAAGGAGGCCCGTCGCAATGGCCTGCTGCTTCTGGTCGAGCGTATAGGATCGATGAATCCGGAAGGATATCCGATGATTCTCACGGGCGATATGAATGTCTATCCCGACGATCCTTGTCTAAAGGCACTCCGTGAACTTATGTCAGATGCCCGCCAGACAGCACCCGAGACTGATAATGAATTGACATGGCACGACTGGGGAAAGGTCACCCACGACCAGCCGATAGACTATGTGTTTTATTCAGGCTTCAAAGGTTGCGATAAGTTCGAGGTCATCAGACAGCCTTATGGCAATGTTCCGTTTGTTTCAGACCATTATCCCGTGAAGGCGACACTTCGTTACGATGTCGCATTGGTCCCTGAGCCTGTCGAATGGCCAACTGACGCTCCCAAGTATGTCGTCGATGTCGAGGCGCACAGGGGTGGAATGGGCCTGTATCCGGAAGAAACCCTTCCGGCCATGCTCAATTCCGTGAAACTTGGTGTCAACACCTTGGAGATGGACCTTTGCGTCACCAAAGACAAGAAGGTAGTGCTTTCACACGACAAGTACTTCCATCCCCGTTACTCGACCCGTCCGGATGGTACCCCGGTCATGGACGGCGACCCTAAGACATATCTTTACCATCTGCCCTACAGCGAGGTGGCCAAATGGGACGTTGGACTCAAATTCAATCCCGGCTGGCCGGAGAAGCATTGTATGCCGGTTTCAAAGCCCATAGCATCCGAGGTGATTTCCGCCGTTGAGGCATGGACTAAGGAGAACGGTCACTATCCCATGCATTACGACGTCGAGATCAAGAGCGACCCTGATTTCGACGGTGGAGTAGAAGGTGTGGATTGGCCTGAATATCATGAATATACAGATCTCTGTATGGCTATGATGGATTCCCTTGGCCTGGGTGACAGGCTGATGATCCAGTGCTTCGACGATAGGGCTCTGAACTATATCAACGAGAAGTATCCTGGTCATACCCTTGCTTTCCTTGTGGAGGGTTGGGAAACAGATTTCGACCAGTATATGAGCCTTCTGAATTTCACTCCCCAGTGGCTCAGCGCCCCGCATGAGAATGTGGACAAGGCCCTTGTAGAAAAGGCCCACGCGAAGGGGATGAAGGTGAATACATGGACGGTCGACGATCCTGACGAGATGCGCCGCCTCATTGATGCCGGAGTCGATGCAATCATCTCCAACTATCCTGACAGGCTCCTTAAAGTAGTTAAAGAGTACTGAAATTGGCCGCTTTGCGTGAATTAACCCCAATAATACGCAAATTCAGTATTTCAACTGTTTTAGATTATATATTTTTGCTTGACGCACTATATAGCCACTATTATATACCAAACCAATTAATTAATAGAACATGCATTCCAAAAAACTGTTGAGGTTGTTTGCCACGCTCATTTGCATGGTGACAACAATTGGTGCATTTGCCCAAAACGTGACAGTCAGAGGAACCGTCAAGGATGCAACGGGCCCTGTAGTGGGAGCCGTCGTCCTCAGTGGCGGAGCCAATGCTGTTACGGATCTTGATGGTAATTATTCCATCACAGTTCCCTCGAACGCTGTTCTGGAGGTTTCCTGCCTCGGCTATCAGCCCCAGAACGTGAGCGTGAACGGTCGCACTGTTATCGACATCATCCTTGAAGAGGATGCCATGGTCCTTCAGGAGGCCGTTGCCCTGGGTTATGGTGTCCAGACAAAGAGAAAGGATCTGTCTGCTTCCGTAGGTATCGTCGACAATGTCAATACCTTGGCGAAACGCCCTACGGCCAACACCACTTCTCTGCTTCAGGGCCAGATCCCCGGTGTTACCGTCACGAATCCCAATGGTGACCCTAACAGCGGTCCTGGTATTGTGATCCGTGGTCAGGGTTCCCGTAATGGAGACTCCGTATTGTGGGTCGTCGATGGTGTCCCTGGCAACCCTCTCCCCAACGTCAATGAGATCGAAAGCATTGTCGTCCTGAAGGACGCCGC
>JAGCWD010000101.1 GCA_017962025.1 Bacteroidales bacterium | reverse complement strand
GACTGTCTGGAGTAGGGTGCAGCACGGCAATTCAGACTGGAATGACATGATGTCCCTCCGTCCTGACCTGGCATATGTCGAGGACGGCCAATTGGTGCTTCTCGGGAAAAACAATGACGGATCTTCACCGGATACCACTGCATTTGTGACTGGCGGAGTGCAGAGCCGCGGAAAGAAATCCTTTTCCCTGGCAAGGTTTGAGATCAGGGCCAAGTTCAATTGTGTCAACGGTTTCTGGCCGGCACTATGGCTCATGCCCGATTCTGAACTGGGCTGGCCACATGGAGGAGAGATAGACATAATGGAGCATTTGAATGCGGACTCGCTTATCTACCAGACCGTCCATTCAGACTACACCCTGCACGTGGATCCCCAAAGCCCGCATGGCTCAACGGCCAGGATTGATCCGGGCGACTGGAACATTTACTCCGCCGAGGTTTACAGGGACAGCATATGCATGTACACCAACGGTGTGAAGACTATGACATATTCAAGGATGGAAGGGGTCGAGAACCAGTTCCCGTGGAGCGACCATCCTTTCTATTTCATCCTCTCAAACCAGATCGGCGGAGGCTGGGTAGGACCGGTCTCTCCGGAACAGCTCCCCTCGGAGCTCCGGATAGACTGGATAAAGGTATATCAAAGGAAAGAAGACTAGCCTAGCAGCTTTTTAACAATGGTGGAGATAGTCCTTCCGTCGGACAGACCGGCGAGGGCCTTGTTCGCTGCACCCATGACCTTGCCCATGTCCTTTATGGAGGTGGCTCCGACTTCGGCTATGATTGCCTTGACCTTTTCTTCTACTTCTGCCTCGCTGAGCTGCTTCGGGAGATATTTCTCCATCACCGCCGCTTCAGCCAGCTCATTGTCAGCCAGGTCCTGACGTCCGGCTGCAACGAATTGCTCAGCGGCTTCCTTGCGCTGTTTGACGAGTTTCTGGATCATCTTGAGGATGTCACCGTCAGTGACGTCCTTGGATCCGCATTCAGAGGTCTTGTAAATCAGGATTTCGCCCTTGATAGCCCTTGTGGCCGCAGTTGCGACCGGATCCTTGGCCTTCATCGCGACCTTGATGTCTTCCTGTATCTGCTGTTCCAGTGTCATGATTCTGTAGTTATAAAAGTGTTAATTGATAGTGACTTCTACCAGTACCGGGCAGTGGTCTGAAGAGTATTCCCTGTCCCTGATGTCATCGTCGATACATGCATAAGAACGGACGGTGGCATCCTTTGGAACGAAGATGTAGTCGCCTCTGTCACTGTCACTCCTGTCAAAGTCAAATGCGTAGTATGGGCTCTTTCTCCCTGTCGGTGCAGTCTCACTGGAAGTATAGCTGTCCTTTACGAGCTCGTTGTCGGATAGGATGGCTATAGCTTCAGTGGTAGAGCCGGTATTGAGGTCCCCCGTGAAGAATACAGGAAGTCCATCGTGAAGCTCCCGAGCCTTTTCCAGAAGGATTTTCGCTGCCATGGTTCTGGAAATCGGACCACGGTGGTCGAAATGGGTATTGATATAGAAGAACTTCTTCCCGGTAGTCTTATCGAGGAATCTTGTCCATGTTGCAATCCTTTCGACCGATGCGTCCCAACTCTTGCTTCCAGGAACGTCGGGAGTCTCTGACAGCCAGAAGCTTCCCCAATCAAGAAGCTCGAACCTTGAGGTTTTGTAGAAGATGGGAGCACCTTCCCCTTTACGGTCGGCCCTGCGTCCTTCGCCTACGACGGAATATGTCCCAGCCAGGTCTTCCATCAGGGAAGCCTTCATTTTGTCATTGACTTCCTGGGCTCCGATGATGTCGAAATCGTGGTCGGATATTCTCTTGAGAATAAATGGTTTCCTTTGGGTGAAATCCCGGTCTGCCGTGTCTGCAGCCATGATCACCCTCATGTTGTAGTTGGCGAAGCGGATCGGAGTATTCTTCCTGCCGCAGGAAATAAAAGTCATCGTCGCAAGAGCGACGATGACATAAAGCATTGTTGATCTCATGTTTTCCTAAAGCTGGGGACCGGCCTTTACGAGAGCCTTTCCGGCCTTGTTGGACTCGTACTTGTGGAAGTTCTTGATGAACCTTCCGGCAAGATCCTTTGCCTTCTCCTCCCACTGTGCGGGATCGGAATAGGTGTCACGAGGATCGAGGATACCGGTGTCAACTCCTTCGAGGACTGTAGGAACAGTGAAGTTGAAGAAAGGAATGACCTTGGTAGGAGCCTTGTCGATACTGTGGTTGAGGATGGCGTCGATGATTCCACGTGTGTCGCGGATCGAGATCCTCTTGCCAGTGCCGTTCCAGCCGGTGTTCACGAGATAAGCCTTTGCACCGCTCCTCTTCATCCTCTTGACAAGTTCCTCTGCATACTTGGTAGGATGCAACTCGAGGAAGGCCTGGCCGAAGCAGGCAGAGAAGGTCGGGGTGGGCTCGGTAATTCCGCGCTCAGTTCCAGCAAGCTTGGCAGTGAAGCCGGAGAGGAAGTAGTACTTCGTCTGCTCGGAATCGAGGATGGAAACAGGGGGAAGGACTCCGAAAGCGTCGGCGGACAGGAAAATAACCTGCTTTGCTGCGGGTCCGTGGCTGTCGGGACGTACGATGTTGTTGATGTGGTAGATCGGGTAGGAGACCCTGGTGTTCTCGGTGACGGACTTGTCGTTGAAGTCGATGACACCATTCTCGTCCACTGTGACATTCTCCAG
>JAGCWD010000100.1 GCA_017962025.1 Bacteroidales bacterium | reverse complement strand
TACTGATGGTGAGGATCCTTTCGACAGGACCCCTACCCTGCTTGAGAAGCAGTACTATCTCCCTGACGAGGTGGCGCCGGTGAACATGAAGGCTGAGGATTACGCCATGGAACGTGGACGATTCTGGCCTTTGTATGACCACTCCAAATTCTTGGCTATTATGAAGGAATTCGAGAATGACCCGGCGAAAAAAATGAACCAGATGTCTGCCGGTCAGCTCAAGAAGACCTATATCTCCTTCGCTCTCGCCTGCGACGCAAAGTATCTCTTTATGGATGAACCGACGAACGGATTGGACATCCCCTCCAAAGCTCAGTTTAGGTCCGCAATCATGAAGTATACTCCGGAAGATTCTACAATCGTGATTTCCACCCATCAGGTTCGTGACCTGGAGAATATCATCGATCCTATTATCATCCTCGACAGGCAGGACGTGCTTCTAAACGCCACGGTTGAGTCCATCACGTCGAAACTGTTCTTCGACTACGGCACGGTCATACGTGAAGATGCCCTGTACCGTGAGATGCTGCCTGGAGGCTTCCTTCAAGTCTGCCCCAACACTACCGGAGAGGATAGCAAGGTCAACATCGAGGCTCTGTTCAATGCCGCCCATTCCCACAAGGGGCTGATCAAGGAAATGTTTAAATAGAATAAGGAGGGTCATATCATGAACAAGACATTTGACATCAAGCGTTTCGGCAAGTATTTCGCCTACGATATCAAGTCTATTTGGAAGGAAAACAGCATATTCCTGCTCGTTTGGTGCCTCCTCCCGGTATTCATATACCTCGTTTACATGTTCTTTTCCTTAGTAGGAGGAGGCTTGCAGACCTTCATTTCAGGAGAATTAAGCAGGCCGCCGATCGCCCTCAGGGGAGGACTGTTTGCAACTGCCGCCATTCTTTTCATTATGGTGTTCCCCTCAAAGGCATTCGGATTCATTACCGAAAAAGCCAAAGGATCGTCGTGGCTCATGCTTCCGGCATCCAGGTTTGAGAAATACCTTTCCATGATGCTTATCTGCCTTGTACTGGTACCTCTTGCCTTTTTCTTAACATACCTTCTGAGCGATGCACTTGTCTGTCTTCTGGATGGGAAATGCGGAGGTTCAATATTCTCCTCGTGGTCAATCATCAACAACATAGACCCTTCTGAAGAAGACATTAAACTTGGAGGCAACGGACTCTGGTTCATTGTCTCCTGGGTACTGCAGACTTCTTCTGTTTTCCTCCTGGGAGCGTTGCTGTTCAAGAAGTCCAAGGTCCTGAAGACGATCCTTTCCCTGTTTGTCATTTCGATGTTGCTTTCCATCTTAATGGTTGCCGTGGTCAAGGTATTCCACATCGATTTCCCCAATATGGGCACCAGGTTCGTAGAGTGGGCTAAGAACCATGCAGACAATTTGGACTTCTGGTTCAATTTCTGGGCAAACTTTGAACTCGCATTCATCGTTATCGGCTGCGGCCTCTGGTCATGGTTCAGGGTAAAGAAGATCCAACATTAAACCTGAGCAATATGGAATTCAATCCAAACAAAGCTATCTACTTGCAGATACGGGATGCGATCTGCGAGAGAATCCTGTCGGGAGAACTTAAACCAGAAGACCGGATCCCTTCAGTAAGGGAATACGGTGCTTCGATAGGGGTCAACCCCAATACGGTCATGCGCACTTATGAAAAACTCACCAATGAGGGAGTTATTTTCAACAAGAGGGGCATAGGGTACTTCATCTCCGAAGATGCCAGGAATTTGGTTCTCGAGAGTTCTAGGAAAGAGTTCCTTGAAGAAGAACTGCCTGTCATAATCAAGAAAATGGAATTGCTGGACCTTGATCCGGCGGAACTGTTCAATAAGGAATAAAGAAATGAAAACAATCAAAAGAATAATTGCAGCATCATTGACTGCCCTCGTCGCAATGAGTACCACATCCTGCTACATAAGGATAAGCAAGGATGCCAAGGAGGAATTGAAGGACAAGCTGCGCTTTGGAGAAGAGATGGGAAAAATCGTCTATGATGAGTCCGACTCCCTTGTGATAAACCCCGGCAATTTCAATTCCCTCTTCAACAGTTGTGGGATAGACATTACGTACGTCCTTAGCGATTGTGAGCCTAAGGTCGTAATTACGGGAAAATACAAGTCCAGGGACCAGATACTCGTCGAAAACAATTATGGGGATCTCAATATTACTTATGAGTCCGATTTAGGGATATTGATCACCCACGGCGAGAAAGTGACTGTCTATGCCCCTGGCATCGAGAAACTCGACAACAGCGGAAGCGGAGACATCTTCGTCAAGGGAAACTTCGAAGCCAACACCCTGGAGATCCTCAATAGAGGCTCCGGAGACATTGATTTTGAGAAGGTTCTTTTAAGCGGCCCGCTTTCCATAACCAACCAGGGTTCCGGAGACATCGACCTTCAAAGATGTCAGATAGACGGTTCAGTCACTGTGTCCAATAAAGGATCAGGAGACATTTCCTTGAATGGCAATGCCAGAGAGACCACGATTATGAACTCCGGTTCCGGCGACATCGACATTTCCAGGTTGGAGACCACTTCGATCAATGTCACCTCAAAAGGATCAGGTGATGTAAAACAGCGCTAGTCTATGTAGAATTCCCGGCGGTACTGGTAGTTTGAACGCATTTTCTCAAAGTTGCCGGGTTCCATACGGAGCATGAAATCATCCGTGAAAATCGGATAGTTGTACTGCAGGACGGAAGTAATTTCGCCCTGCGT
Organism: Bacteroidales bacterium; assembly: GCA_017962025.1. Lineage (GTDB taxonomy): Bacteria > Bacteroidota > Bacteroidia > Bacteroidales > UBA932 > Cryptobacteroides. The sequence goes on along the minus strand of JAGCWD010000100.1, from coordinate 1,597 downwards.
TTTTCCTTTCAGATCAAGCTTGACCGCCTGGAGATCCACTATCTCCGTCTTAGGGAAGAACTCGTATAGATTCTCAAATCCGAAGAACCGCGAGAGGGACCTTACAGCCGCAGCAGTACCGTTCTGCTTTCCTTGATAAGAATAACCGGCGATGTGGGGGGTCGCTATGTCAACCATGTCCATCAACTCACGGTCGATATCCGGTTCGTTGTTCCAGGTGTCTATTATCACGGGCCCGAGTTTCGGAATGGCCCTCTTGAGCGCGGCCTCATCCACCACTTCTCCACGGGAAGCGTTTATGAATATGGTACCTGGTTTCATCTTCTCAAAGAAAGAGTCGTTGCACATTCCTTTGGTAGTTTCATCAAGCGGGACATGCATTGTGACCACATTCGCATTCTGGAGAAGATAATCCAGGGGGCAGAAACCTTCAGGGCCTTCTACAGCCATCCTGGGAGGGTCATTCTTAAGGACCTTGAAGCCCAGATAACCGGCAACCCTGTCAACACGACTCCCGACATTACCAACCCCGACTATTCCCAATTTTGCCCCATCAAGACGGACAGCTTTCCGCGATGCCACACCGTAGAGCGCCGAAAAAACATAATTCATTACTCCCCCGGCATTGCAACCGGCTGCATTGCGGACCACTATACCTTTTTCGTCGCAGTAAGGGAAATCAATATGGTCCGTACCGATAGTGGCAGTTGCAATGAACTTGACAGGAGTCCCTTCCAAAAGGGAGGAATCGCATTTGGTCCTGGTCCTTATCACCATGGCATCGATATCCACGAGGTCTTCATGGCGAATCTCCTTTCCTGCCTTATAAATAACGTCGGCATAGGGTTCGAACACGCCTTTGATGAAAGGGACGGCGTCATCCACGATTATCTTGATCCTCCTGTCTTCCATATATTATTTGAGTATTATATCCTTAACGAATCCTACTTTAGCACAGTCCTTTGCAAACAACTCATCTTTCTTCAGGAAGTCATTGATAGCTTGAACGATCGCTTCTTTCTGAAATTCGAGGTGAGTGCGTACCATCGATGAAGACAAGGTCACATGTAGGGTTCCGTCCCGATAGAATTTCCTGAGAGTGAAACCGCTCACCCCCGACACTTCGTCCCAGGCGGCGAAGACACGCTGGGTGTTGAGTCCGGCACTGAGTTTCATTGCCCGGATGTACATCGGAATGATCTGATCCATCCCGAGAGCCTCCTTTCTGGGAGTACCTTTTATTTTCCCGTTGTCAGGCATCCCGGATTTCCCTGAATTCTCCACCTACCGCTTCAAAATATGCCCTGTCTGTAGTAAGGGAGTCTACGATTCCGGACATTCGTACCTTATTGCTGTCAGTGATGAAAATCTGACCGAAATCACTTCCTGCAACCATTCCGAGCAGATTGGAGATCCTCCCCATGTCAAGCTTGTCAAATACATCGTCCAGAAGCAGGATCGGAGGATAGCCATAACAGCGCTTCATGATTTCATACTGGGCGAATTTCAAAGAGACCAGGAATGACTTCTGCTGGCCCTGGGATCCACACCGACGGATGGGGAAACTGTCCATTGAAAAAATGAAATCATCCCTGTG
>JAGCWD010000099.1 GCA_017962025.1 Bacteroidales bacterium | reverse complement strand
CATAGTCAACAACCTTCTTGGTGAGGGCGATATTCTCCTCATAAGGAAGAGAAGAAGCATCGATCATGACAGAAGAGAAGCCCATGTCCACGCAGCTCTTGCAGAGCTCGAAAGAGTTGCCATGGTCGAGGTGGAGGCAGATCTGGGGATGCTCCCAGCCAAGCTCCTTGGCATATTCGACAGCACCTTCAGCCATGTAGCGGAGAAGGGTCTGGTTGGCGTACTTGCGGGCTCCGCTGGAAACCTGGAGGATGACCGGAGACTTGGTCTCGGCAGCGGCCTGGATGATGGCCTGGAGCTGCTCCATGTTGTTGAAATTGAAAGCGGGGATCGCGTAACCGCCGGCGACAGCCTTAGCGAACATCTCTCTGGTGTTCACAAGGCCAAGATCTTTGTAAGAAACCATAATTTATAGAAAATAAAAATAACTGTTTGTCAAATCCGGCACTTTGGCTTCAAAAGCCGTGCAAATTTACTCTTTTTCGTCCAAAAATAAAATACGGTCGGTAAGGCTTGCGTACCTTCTTTCAACTATTCCTCCTTTCCCTATCTGTATGACGAACGGAAGGGATGACAGATCGAAGGTGTCGAGCAACTTCCTGGCCTTGCGTGGAGACTTGTCTTCAAGGGCATCCATATTGACAGAGAAATACTTGATCCCCAGCGAATCAGCCAGTTCCATCTCGGCTTCACAGATCGGACAGCCCTCTGCATGGAAGAAGATGTAGCCACCCTGTTTCCTGAATCTATTCCAGCCCTTTATGCCCATCTTGGGGATTGTCGAGCCGACCGGGGTCTTCGAAAGGAGACCGTCCAGCATTTCCGCCATCCCGACAACCATAAGGGAATCCTCTTCATTATTCCAGATGTCAGGACGGGAAAGAATATAATCTTTAACCAGGGTAGCGGCTCCTTCGCGGAATCCTTCCTCCCTCTTTCCGGCAATATAGTATAGAAGGTCGCCTTCCAGATGCTTGAAATTAAGCGTGTCCCCCAAATCCAGCGTACGTCCCTTGAGAAGGGAGGCCACGTCGGCCACATCAGTGGCAGTCACCTTGGGACCATAGGTTGAGAACAACTTGTCGAACAGGGCCGCAGATGCATCATTCCCGTAGTCATATTCCCCATCATCCAGAAGGATTCCGAGCAACTGCTCCAATGCTTCGGTGTCAAGACCGCGGCCGACTATCACTCCTTCGGGATCGACCAGGAACATCTTCGGAGTCTGGACAACTCCATAGGTGAACTGAAGGTCAGCGGTAGTGTCCGGGTCCCAGAGATGGACCACTTCTGTCTCTTCGGTGTCCAGATCAAAGGTATTCCTCCACTGGGTCCATCTTTCTTCGTTGGTTCCGACGTAGATCGCATAGACTGTCAGAGGATAGTCCTTGTCATTGAGAAGACTCCTCAGGGTCGCGGTTTCGAGCTTGCATTTCGCGCAGTCTGTGTCATAGAAGTACAGCACTGAATACCCTTCGACAGGAATAGTTACCGTCTCCCCGTAAGGGCCGGAAAGCGCTATCCGCGGCGCCTTCTCCCCAATCAGAGAGCGGCGGTTGAACTCGGCGAACATCTTCGCCTCGAACAATTCGCTTTCGCTCCTCATGGGGACTTTTCCGGAAGCGAACCAGGAGTCAGTGACATGGATCGCGACAGCCTCGTCCCCCATCAGGGTGGAATTGCGGTAATGGTCATAAACCTTTTGAGCGATGGCCTGACGGATGGCAGGATCTTCTGCCGCTTCAATCAATACGTCACATTCCTGGATCTTGACTTCGGAGGGTTCCCTCTCCAGAAGGGTGAAATACTCTCCAAGCCGGGCATCCAGCTGGGCCAGCCTTGCCGAATCCACCTGCGCCACTGCATGAAACACGCAGAGGTACAGGAGAAGGAAGGTTGCCGCAAGTCTTTTCATTTTACCTCAGGAAGTTTGACCCACTCTGGAATGAACTGCGAAAGGTCTCCCTTGTGGCTGACCACGTCGCGTACTGCAGAAGAAGAGATGTGAGAATATTCCTGAGCGGTAGGTATGATGATAGTGTCGATCTCAGGGGCAAGATGGCGGTTGGCATCAGCCACCGCCTGCTCGTTGTCGAAATCCGTCATGTTCCTGACTCCTCTAACGATGTGGCGGATGCCAAGCTGTCTGCAGATTTCTACTGTCAGGCATTCATAGCTGATGATCTTCACTCCTTTCAGGTCCTTTGTAGCCTGGCGGATGATATCCTCCCGCTGCTCCATTGTGAAGAAGCCTTTCTTGGCCTGGTTGATACCGACTGCCACCACCACTTCGTCAAAGATGGTCAGGGCCCTTGTGAGGATGTTAAGGTGGCCCGAAGTGAACGGATCGAATGATCCCGGGAATAATGCAACGCTGCCCATTATAATTGCCAGTTGATTGGGGTTTTATTTTCGTTGATGAGAATCTCGTTAGTCTTGGAGAAATGGCGGCAGCCGAAAAAGGCTCCGCGCGCAAGAGGGGAAGGATGAGCCGCTTCGAGCACATAGTGCTTCGAGGTGTCAATCAATTCCTTCTTGCTCCTTGCGAAGTTTCCCCAAAGGAGGAACACTATCCCGCTACAGTGATCAGAGAGGTAGCGGATGACGGCATCGGTGAACTGCTGCCAGCCTATTCCGCTATGGGAAGCGGCCTCGCCGGAACGGACGGTAAGGATGGCATTCAGGAGAAGGACTCCCTGGCGTGCCCATCCCTCGAGGTTGGGCCTTCCGCTCATCCTGATTCCGAGGTCGTCTTCAATTTCCTTGAATATGTTTTTGAGCGAAGGAGGAGACGGCATGTTGTCAGGAACCGAGAAACTCAGGCCCATGGCCTGGCCGTAGCCGTGATAGGGATCCTGGCCGAGGATGACCACCTTGACCTGATCCACCGGGGTGAGTTCAAAAGCCTTGAAAATCTCCGGTCCGGGAGGGAAGATAACCCTTCCTTCAGCCTTCTCACGATGGAGTTGACGGGCCAGGGCGGCAAAATACGGCTTTTCAAACTCGTCCGCCAGCGCTTCCTTCCAGCTTTGCTCTATCTTTACGTCCATGATAATGAATAATCCGGCCCTTCGACAAGCTCAGGGACCGGATTGCAATTTACGAAATTAATCGAATATCTCCGCCATCACATCATCGATGGTTTTGACATAATGGAACTCAAGTCCCTCGATGTACACCGGCTTGATGTCTTCGATATCCTTCCTGTTGTCCTCGGAGATGATTATCTCCTTTACTCCCGCCCTCTTGGCAGCCAGGATCTTCTCCTTGATGCCGCCTACCGGAAGGACCCTGCCACGCAGGGTCATCTCGCCTGTCATGGCGATTCCGGGCTTGACACTTTTACCCTTGAAAGCTGATACCATGGAACTTACCATTGTGATACCGGCAGAAGGACCGTCCTTCGGCACTGCTCCTTCAGGGACATGTACATGTATGTCCTTGGCAGCGAATTCCTCAGATGAGAGGCCGGTAAGTGCCGGATGCGCCTTGATATACTGGTAGGCGATGGTTGCGGACTCCTTCATCACATCTCCGAGGTTTCCTGTCATTGTCATTACTCCCTTGCCGCCGCTGACAGAACTTTCGACAAAGAGTATCTCCCCACCCATCTGTGTCCAGGCCAGTCCGGTGACGACTCCAGGTGCCTCATTGCCCTTCTGGAGGTCATGGTTGTTTGTAGGAAGGCCGAGATATTCCTTGAGATGGTTCTTCTTGATCACAGTGGGATAATCTTGCCCGAGAGCAATCTTCTTTGCAGTCACACGGGCTATCTTGGCGATCTGCTTCTCGAGGCCGCGGACTCCGGATTCGTGGGTATATTCATCGATTATCTTTGCCAGGGCGGCCTTGTCGATCCTGAGTTCCTTCTTTCCGATTCCGTGCTCTTCAAGCTGCTTGGGCACCAGGTAACGCTTGGCGATCTCCATCTTTTCCTCGGCAAGGTAACCGGTCACGTTGATCAGTTCCATCCTGTCAAGAAGGGCTGACTGCACTGTTGAGATCGTGTTAGCGGTGGTTATGAAGAGGACGTTGGAGAGATCGTAATCAATTTCGAGATAGTTGTCATGAAAGGCCACATTCTGCTCAGGGTCAAGCACTTCCAGAAGAGCAGACGAAGGGTCGCCCTTGTAGTCGGCTCCGACCTTGTCAATCTCGTCAAGGACGATGACAGGATTGGAGGTCCCTGCCTTCATGATGCCGTTAAGGATCCTTCCGGGGAGAGCTCCCACATAGGTCTTCCTATGGCCTCTGAGTTCGGCCTCGTCATGCATTCCTCCAAGGGCGATGCGGACGTATTTCCTGCCGAGAGCCCTGGCCACAGACTTTCCGAGGCTTGTCTTTCCCACTCCGGGAGGGCCGTAGAGGCATAGGATGGGAGACTTCATGTTTCCTTTCAGTTTCAAGACTGCGAGGTACTCCACGATCCTGTCCTTCACGTTCTCAAGACCATAATGGTCGTTGTCCAGGACCTTTTGGGCATGATTGAGGTCAAGGTTATCCTTTGACATCTCACCCCATGGAAGGTCCAGCAAGAACTCTATATAATTATATTGTATGCTGTAGTCAGGTGACGAAGGGTTGTACTTCTCAAGTTTGACGAGTTCCTTCTCGAACTGGGCTGCCACGGACTCAGGCCACTTCTTGGTCTTCGCCTTCGCCCTGAACTTCTCGAACTCTTCCTCCTCGTCCATTCCAAGCTCTTCCTGGATTGTACGGAGCTGGTTGTTGAGATAGTACTCCCTCTGCTGCTGGTCTATGTCGCTTTTCACCTTCTGGTTAATCTCCTGCTTGATCTTCAGGAGCTGGATCTGTGTGTCCAGCGTCGCCAGAAGCTTCATTGCCCTGGCCTTCACATCGTCAAGCGAGAGGAGTTCCACCTTCTCGGAATAGTTTTCCACTTCCACAGTGGTGGCAATGAAATTGACCAGGAAATGGAAGTTGTCTATCGACTTCAAGGCCCCGACTGCCTCGCGGGGAGCAAATGATGAGGACTTGATGATCGAGGAAGCCTTCTCCTTGAGGGACTCGGCGATCATCTTGGTGTTGTTGTCGTCATCCGGAACCTGGTCATCGACATATGTAACCTCGGCGGTGATGTAGGGCTCGTAGGAGAGGACCTTTCCCATACGGATCCTCTTCACTCCATGAAGGATGGCGGTAATGGTGCCGTCTGGCATCTCCAATACCTTCATGATCCGGGCCGCGGTACCATATTCATAAAGGTCCTTGTCGATGGGTTCCTCAACTGAGATGTCGTTCTGCGGAACGGCTCCGATGAAGGAGTTGGTCCTTTCGGCTGTCTTAATCAAGGTTATTGATTTCTCACGGCCAATCGTGACCGGAAAAACCATGTTTGGGAAAAGGACGGCGTTCCTCAGGGCAAGGATCGGAAGAGTCTGGGGAAGCTCCCCCGGATCGACCTTGATCTGGTTGTCACCCTGCATGACAGGAATTATGTTGACTTCAGCTCCCGCGGGTGACATGAATTCTTTGTTATTGTCGTTGATGTTCATAATGTTCAGTCTTAACAGCAGCCCCCTTCTCCCTGCCAAATTGACAGAAAGGCATTCATTAAAGCTGCGGATAGAAATATTGTCAATCACCGTGCCACTTTTTTGCCTTCATGATTTTGATTATTAAAAAAATAAGTCTAATTTTGCATCCCCGAATAATAGTAGGGGCTATATTTAGGTTATCCTAATTTAAATAACTATAGTTATGACAAAAGCAGAAATCGTAAACGAGGTTGCGAAGTCAACCGGTATTGAGAAAATCGCAGTTCAGTCCGTAGTCGAGGCTTTCATGGAGACCGTTAAGGGTTCTATCATCAGGAAGGAGCCTGTTTATCTTCGTGGATTTGGTAGCTTCATCATCAAGCACAGGGCAAAGAAGGCTGCTCGTAACATTACCAAGAGGACCACTATGACTATCCCTGCACACGATATTCCCGCCTTCAAGCCGGCCAAGGTATTCGTCAACGCAGTCAAGGAGGAGAAATAAAATCCAAATATTATCCTGAATATGCCTAGCGGAAAAAAGAGAAAGAGACATAAGATGTCTACGCACAAGCGTAAAAAGCGCTTGCGCAAGAACAGACACAAGAAGAAGTAAGTCCTCTGTGTCTGCCATTTTAGCAGTTCGCTAAAAGAAAAAGGCTGGACGGGAGATCCGGACAGCCTTTTTTCATGATTAAGGTACCATTGTAATTTCCTTATGGAGTCTGAAAGATCAGAAAAGGATTTGATCGTCGATGTCACATCGACTGACGTTCACATCGCGCTGATGGAAAACCATCGGCTGATTGAACTCAACAAGGAGTCCAGCAAGGGGCACGGCTTTTCCGTCGGAGATGTCTATCTCGGGAAAGTGAAGAAGATCCTTCCCGCGCTCAATGCTGCCTTCGTCGACATCGGAGACAAGAAGGAAGCATTTATCCATTATCTGGACCTGGGTCTCTATTTCACCCCGTTCGACGAGTTCGTGAGAAGGAGCAACCCCAACACCGACCTCGGGCAGCTTTACTCAAGCATCAAGATCGGCCCCATCCTCGAGAAGGAGGGACGTATCGAGAACGTGCTCAAGGCCGGCCAGATGTTGATGGTGCAGATTGTCAAGGAACCGATTTCGACCAAAGGTTCAAGACTGACTGCGGAAATTTCATTGGCAGGACGCAACATTGTACTGATCCCCTTCGCTGAGAAGGTCAGCATCTCCCAGAAGATCTCCTCAAAGGAGGAGAAAAGAAGGCTTGAGACACTTGTCAGAAGCATTCTCCCAAAGAACTACGGAGCTATCATCCGTACAGCAGCGGAAGGCAAGAACGCCGCCGTGCTGGTCGCGGAACTGAAGTCCCTGATCCAGAAATGGGAGGGTTCATGGCAGAAAGTGGCCAAGTCAAAGGGCATCCAGCTGCTTTTCACCGAGTACAGCAAGACCACCACAATCCTGAGGGATCTCCTCAACGATTCGTTCTCCAACATCTACGTCAACGACGAGAATGTCTACGAGGAGACTAAGAAGTATATTTCCTTGATCTCACCGGATCAGGAAAAGATCGTAAAGCTGTACGACGGTAAGGAAAAGATCTTCGACCATTTCGAGGTCACAAGGCAGATCAAGAGCTCATTCGGCAAGGTGGTGCCGATGAAGCAGGGAGCCTATCTGGTGATCGAGACGACCGAAGCACTGAACGTAATCGATGTCAACAGCGGCATCAGGGCAAAGACCTCCGACCAGGAGGAGAACACTTTCGAGGTCAACAAGATCGCAGCTGAGGAGATAGCCCGCCAGCTTAGACTGAGGGACATGGGTGGAATCATCATCGTGGATTTCATCGACATGGAGTCGGGCGAACACCGTAACGAGCTTCACAGATACATGCAGGAGCTCATGGAAAGTGATCGCGCCAAGCACAATGTCCTTCCCCTCACCAAGTTCGGCCTCATGCAGATTACCCGTCAGAGGATACGTCCGGTGACGGAGATCAACACTGCCGAAGTCTGCCCGGTCT
>JAGCWD010000098.1 GCA_017962025.1 Bacteroidales bacterium | reverse complement strand
ATAACGAGTTCTCTTACATAGGGAGAACAACTGAAAGGCTTGGCATCTTAAGGAATGTTAAGGCTGCTATTCTGTTGCTCTCTCTAACCGGAACGGGTAGGATTCGAACCTTCGATATGCTGCCCTGAAGGGAAGCCCCGCTCCCATGCGACCATCATTCCGGTTTTTTGGGAGCGCGGAGGACTCGAACCTCTTAACAGCAACGTTTCCGAACCTGCCATTCCCGCTGTGGCCCTACGCTCCTTAGAACAACCGAGGACACTCTGGTTGTTCGGTGTGAGTGGATAAGTGCCAGACTGTAGTGCCCCTCCGCTCCCTGACAACCCTCACTTCTTTAGATCGCGAGCATACCGCTTCTAAAAGGAGTTCAATATGGGGTTACCACCGTAGTTCACCTCCCGTATGCTGGGTTAGCGAAGCTTGAACTCGAGTGCAAAATAAAAACGTAGCTGTCTCATATCATGGGACAGCTACACAGAAAATGCAAGTGTTCTGATAAATAAACTACTCTCTTCTCAATAAGTTGAGCAGATGGTCATGCCAAAGATCGTCAATCTTCTCGGCAACCTCTGGAGTAATCATCACGCCCGCCTGACCCTTTGACCAGGTGATCTCTGGAATGGCATCGATGAGGACGTCCGTCTTCAGAATCTTATCAGAGGTGGGCTTGATAACTGACTCCCATTCCATCTTCATGTAGTAAATCTTGCGCCCCTGGCCGGACCAGTCCTCATCCTCGAAGGGTTCCGTCGTGAAATGCCCGACACCAACAATGCCAGTCGGCTTATCATAGCCAACCTTAATGAAGACGAAACGGTCACCCACGTGAGCCTTCTCGTGCTCTATGATGCTCCAGTCGAAATCGTTCGGGGAGTGGTCCCATTCCTCGAATTCAGTCAGGACATCAACCCCATCCGGGAAATTGAATTCGTCCAGGAAGCGGTCGAGCTTATAGCTGGAAAAGAAGGGATTCCAATAAAGCAGGAATGTGTTCATGGGTATTGGTATTATTGATTATACAGTTCGACGGCAGCCTGATGCAGGGCCTTGATATCGTTGGCCAGGGACTCCGGTTCCAGAATCTTGATGGCAGCACCTCTGGAGAGGAGGGGACTGAAGAAGTCTGCCGTGGGGCGGAGGACCATCTCGAAATCAGAGTACTCTTCCGTCGTGGCCACTTCCTTCTGGCTGTGATGCAGGGGCAGGTCCCTGAGGTAGTGAACCTCCCTGCCGAACGCCCTGATCACGACCTTCTCAACCGGGACACCCGGATCCCTGACAATGCCGTAGCACTCCTTGAACCATCCTGACGGGTCGAAATCCTTGTCGTACTCGTACTTCTCGTCAGTCACCTCAAGAGAAATGATGCGGTCGAACGCCAACGTGAAGAGGAAAGCCGTCGGCTCCGGGAACTTGACCAGTGCATACCAGCGCTTGTTGAACAACTTGACGAAGTATGGATCCAGCTTCATGGCCGACTTCGAGGCCTCGGCACCATAACGACGGTAGTTGACTTTAACCCGGACCCCACGCTTCATTGCGTCGATGAACTTGTGGAGATTGTCTCCATCAGAAGGTATAGACTCGAGCAGAATCCTCTTCTGGACGGCCTTGCTCTCGGACAGGATGCTGTTCACCGATAGGGTAGAGAGCATCCAGTTCTGGATGGTGTCTTCCTCCAGCACCTCCTCGTTGAAAATGTAGTATCGGAATCCGTCCTTCCTGTCACATTCTATGATGATCCCGAACATGTCGAGGATGGCGTCCCGGTGACGGTTGAAGGTGCTGCGGGCGATAGGAATACCTTCGCTCAACTCGGTTTCCAGCCAGCGCTGGTTGATTTCCTCGAGCGTCAGTCGGCCGAAACGATGGATGGTGTTCACCAGCCAGATATATTCCTGGAAGAGTGCGTAGGCTTTCATATGCGGTATCTATATCGCAAATATACTGAATTCAACCGAATAGGCATCAACATAAAAGCCGGAAGTCCTCAGGAGTGTCTTCCAGAGGCAAGCGAAGAGTTGTACGGCCTAAACGTCCGGTCTCAAATACGCGCCTTCCGGCTAGATTGACTACAGGTTGTTAGGTTTCGCGACCAAGACCCACTCCACCGTGACATCATCGCTGATCGCCAGATCTTCAGGAGTGATGTCCAGGCTCTCGGCTGTGCTTGCCTTGGCCTCTGCCGCAGAGTGGATGTTTCGGGCCTGGGAATAGATGTGGACGTCTTCGTGAGAGTAGTTGATCTTGCTCACTTCCGCAAGCATGCAACCCAGGGCCGAAGCCATGATGCTGGCCTTCTCACGCGCATCCTTGACGGCCCTTTCCAACATCTTCAGCTGATGCGGACGCGGGTCCTGGACAGTGTATCCGATGTCGATCTGGGCATCCTGGATGAACTTGCCCACACCACGGACTATCTTATTGACCAGAACGTTGTCGATGCCAAGATCTATCTTGATGCGCTGGGTCAGCTTGTAGCCATCCTTCTCGTAGTACATATGATGGCCATATTTGTCCGTTATACTCTTTTCAAAGTCGGAGATATCCATTCGGATGGTCTTTGCAAGCGAGCCCGGTTTATTGTTATACTCCAGGATCTTTACCATCTGGGCGAAATTCTCCTTCGCCTGGTCATAGGCGGCCTGGTACGTTTCAAACCTACCGGAGATATAAACTTCCAAACGTGTGACATCGGGTACGACGTGAATGGCGCCGCGGCCGGTAACAGTGATTGTCCTTTCCATTGTTTTCTTGATTGGTTTCCGGTGCAAAGATATAGGGAGGTTGCACCAAAATGTGGGACAATATTGAAAAAGAAGGGGAAAGTAAGTAACTTCGCATCATGGCAGAATACTACAGGCATTTCAAGGGAAAGGTTTACCGTTTGCTCAGTGTCGCTAAGGATAGCGAGACTCTGGATAAGATTGTCGTATACCAGGCCATGTATGATGACGGTGACATCTGGGTCCGTCCTTATGATGAGTTCTTCGGCAAGGTGGACCGTGATGGTATGGTGCGGGATCGCTTTACCAAGATTGACGAGAAAGAGGCCCTCGAACATGCTCCTCTCTACTTGCATCCGAAATATCATTTCCCAGACATCGAGTTCCAGGCAGATACTCCTACCATGCTTAATCCTGAAGCCGGTTTCTCCCGCGGAGTCAAAGCCATGGTTTCCCTTCTTGTTCGTCACGGATTTGTATCGGGCGGATTCTTCGAAGGTTACTTTAACGATGACGATATCGAGAAAGAAGCCATAAGGCAAATCAAATCTTATCATCCGGGAGAGGACCCCAAAAACATCTTTCACCTGATCCAAGCCTGGGGAGGCAACTCCGGGCGCGGTATCTATCTCCACGGCGAAGGCTTCAATTGGAATGAACTCAGGCCGAAGTATGAAACACTCATCAAAGCCTGCATCGACACTGCCGAAATCACTGATGAATCCCTTGCCAAACTGGTGAAGGCGGTAAGGTTATTTGATAGGTCCGTTGACCATCTCGGAGTCTCTTTCATCACCAAACATGTCCGGTTCTGGCTGATCCGGACACTCGGCAACAATGCCCTTCCAATCTATGACAGCATTATGGCCAATGAGGTGATGCGGATGAACGCCGTCAATGCCAAGCATCTGGCTGAATACTGGAAAGTGATGGCCGCCAAAGCCAAACAACTGGGCATAGGCCTGGTTCCCTTAGAGAGGCAGATATTCCAATACTCCCTCGGAACCAGGTAGTCCTTGTTGCCTAGTGTTGAAGTCAATTTGACATCGTCATACAGAATATGCCCCGACCGGTTGGGTCGGGGCTAACAGTGTTTATTGAACTGGATTCAAAGTACACCAAACTCCCTTTGGAAGGGTTTCAGGTTCCCTTCAGGGT
>JAGCWD010000097.1 GCA_017962025.1 Bacteroidales bacterium | reverse complement strand
CGTGCGACTTCGGTATTCACCTGGTCGTAGGTCTCACCCATGAATCTCTGGATGGAGAATACAGTATTGTGAGGGTTGGTGATAGCCTGACGCTTGGCCGGGTTACCGATCTTCCTCTCACCTCCGTCAGTGAAAGCCACTACGGAAGGAGTTGTCCTCTCACCCTCATTGTTGATTATGACGGTAGGCTGGTTGCCTTCCATGACCGAAACGCACGAATTGGTGGTTCCAAGGTCGATTCCGATGATTTTTCCCATATTCTTTTTTCTCCTTTATTATTTACTGACAAATTTAAAGCGCCCGGAACTCACGAACCGGACGCCCTAGTCAATAACCAATGTTATGCCAAGCCTATCGGGCTGACAATTTGTCACTCATGGGTCGAGAAACGCTGCCGCGCAAGGGCCTCATATTCAGTCCCGGGACGGCCGTAATTGGCATAAGGGTGGATGGATATTCCCCCTCTCGGAGTGAACAGGCCCAACACCTCTATGTACTTAGGATCCATCAGTTTGATCAGGTCGTTCATGATTATGTTGACGCAATCCTCATGGAAACCGCCATGGTTCCTGAAACTGAAAAGATAGAGCTTCAGGCTCTTGCTCTCGACCATCCTGATGTCCGGAATGTAGCTTATACGGATCTCGGCAAAGTCGGGCTGTCCGGTTATCGGGCAAAGGGTGGTGAACTCAGGGCAGTTGAAACGGACCCAATAGTCCCTGCCGGGATGCATGTTCTCGAATGATTCCAGAACATCCGGAGCATAATCCATCTTGTACCTGGTCTCATGGCCAAGGGCCTCCAGGCCTTCTTTCTTCCTGTCCATAATCAATAATCGAATATCTTGAATGGATTATAATGAATGTCACGGTCGTAGACATCTTCCTCTTCAACTTCCTTAAGCTTCCGCACCACCCTGGTCGTGACAGGCAGGATGATGATCTCGTAAAGAACTTTGAAAGTCACCTGGAAAAGCATCATCCAAGCGAGGTCCTTCCACGGTGTTCCCCAGAAGGCTATGGGCATGAAGATGAGCGAATCAAGGCATTCCCCCGCAATCGAAGAGACAATAGCCCTGACCGAAAAACTCTTCCCGTCCTGTGCCACCTTCATCTTGCTCATCACATAAGCATTGAAGGTAGATCCGGCAAGGAAGGCAAGCAGGGAGGCAAGCAGGATGCGCGGGGCCATCTTGAACACGAAATCGAAATGCTCGCCACCGGTCCAGAAAGGAGCGGCGGGGAGAAGCACAGCGATCTGGGCTGTCAGGGCCACGAACAGGTTCATGGCGAAGGCGGTCCAGATTACAAGCCTGGCCTTGCGGTATCCCCACACCTCAGTAAAACAGTCATTGAGGATGTACGATATGGGGAAAATCAGAACTGCACACGGAAGGGTGATCTTTCCGAGGGCAAAAACCTTGGCTGCGAAAAGGTTGGATGAAATAAGACAAACCGTGAACAACACGGCCATCAGCACGAAAGCTGAAGAGAAACTGTTTTTCTGCATTTCTAGTTTTTTAAGTGGTTTCCTAGTACACTCTAGTTATTGTTAATCGCCGGCTTCTTTCAGTCGCTCGGCATTTTCTGCTATCTGAAGCTGGTTGATGCACTCCTGGATGTCTCCATCCATGAAGACAGGAAGGTTGTACATTGACCAGTTGATCCTGTGGTCCGTAACACGTCCCTGAGGATAGTTGTAAGTACGGATCTTGGCGGAACGGTCTCCGGTGGACACCATCGTCTTGCGCTTCGCACCGATCTCGTCAAGATACTTCTGATGCTCGAGGTTGTAGAGACGGGTCATCAGTTCTTCGAAAGCACGGTCCTTGTTCTTGAGCTGTGACCTTTCCTCCTGGCACTGGACAACAAGGCCGGTAGGAAGGTGGGTCAGACGCACTGCTGAATAGGTAGTGTTGACTCCCTGTCCTCCTGGGCCTGATGCACAGAAGAGATCCAGGCGGATGTCCTCCCACTTGAGATCCACATCAAACTCGCCTGCCTCAGGGAACACTGCCACTGAAGCAGCCGAAGTCTGGATCCTACCCTGGGTCTCAGTCTGGGGAACACGCTGTACCCTATGGACACCAGACTCATATTTCATTATTCCATAAACTCCCTCATCATTTGAGGAGAGCTTGAAGACGATCATCTTGAAGCCTCCGGAAGTGCCGGGGGTCGCATCGTTTATCTCGAGCTTCCATCCCCTCTTTTCAGCGAACTTGGAATACATCCTGAAAAGGTCGCCTGCAAAGATGGCAGCCTCGTCACCTCCGGTACCGCCACGGATTTCCACAATGGCGTTCTTTGCATCATCAGGATCTGCAGGGATCAGAAGTATCTTTATCTGTTCCTCCATCTGGGGAAGCAGGGGTTCAATCTCAGCCACCTCGGCACGGGCCATCTCACGAAGGTCTTCATCCTTCTCATTGATAAGGATATCCTTTGCCTCTGCAAGCTCCTCTACCTTTCTCTTGTAGTCCAGACCGGTCTTGACTATCGGTTCAAGCTGCTTATAGTCCTTATTGAGCTGGACATATTTCTTCATGTCGGCTATCACCGCAGGATCCGACAACTGTGCCTGCAGTGAATTGTATTTGTCCTGGAGGGCCAGGATCTTGTCAACCAGAGTGTTCTCTGCCATAATCAGTTCAGTTTAAAGCTCCTTCACGTAGCATCTGCGCCGCATGAACAGCTCGTTTTCATATTTCCCCCACACATTCGCGGGCCCATTGGACTCGATCTGGGGATTGGTGATAGCCCATTTTGTACCTTGCCGGCGATACTTCGCGGACATCGTGCAATGATAAATCGACGACACTCCCTTGTTCTGCCATTTAGGCACAGCTCCGTTGAGCATCAGGTCAACTGTGTCATAATCACGCATGGCCTTGAGCAGATACCACCATCCGAACGGAAACAGGTGACCCTTAGCCTTTTGCAGTGCAGGAGAGATGGTCGGGAAAGTAATTCCGAACCCTACCAGCTCCTCGTTCTCGTCAAATATTATGCTGCTCGTCTTGTCATTGACAAACTTCAGCACATCCGCCGCCTCTTCATCAATCTCCTCCTTGGTGAAAGGAATGAAATTATAGACGGATTTCGCGAAACTCTCATTGTACACATCGAAGAAATACCTTACCATCTTGGGATCTTTCTTAAGTTTCTCAAGACTTCCCTCATGGAGATTGTATCTCTCCTTAAGGATCGAGGCAATGCGCCTGATCTTCTCCTGGGGTTCCTGGTCCGCCCGAACTTTGTACTGCACCCAATCACATTCCTTGACATAGCCGAATTCATTCATGAAGTCGTTGTAGTAAGGATAATTGTATATGCAGTTAAAAGGAGGTATGTTCTGGAATCCTTCAATGAGCATTCCCTGCTTTCCGAGGGTGTTGTAATAGAGGGGACCATGGATTTCGGTCATCCCATTCTCTCTCGCCCACGATTCGGCTGTTTCAAAAAGCAGTCTTGCGACCTCCTTGTCGTTAATCACGTCAAACCAGCCGAAACGCGCCCTCTTCTTGTCATACAAGGCGTTGTAGCGAGGATTGATCATCCCGCAAATCCTGCCGACAACCTTCTTTCCATCCAAGACCATCCACATCTTCCTCTGGCAATAGGAAAGGGTGGAAACCTTGGTGAGGGATTTTACTTGATCGGAGTGGAGAGCCGGGACGTATTGGGGGCAACCCCTATACAGTTCGTCAGGAAACTTGACAAAACGTCTCAAGTCCCTTTTACTCAAAACCTCAACTACCTTGTAAACTGACATTCTGCAAAGATAGGCAATAACCTGAAATTAATCAAGCCCCCGCCTGCTACAGACCTTTGGCCTTGCCTTCATCCCAGATTGCGTCCATTTCAGCCAGGGTCATTTCGTGCAAGTCTCTGCCTTGACGGATGGTGTTCTCTTCCAGATATGTGAAACGTCTGCGGAATTTGTCGCAGGCACGGTTCAGAGCCGTATCAGGATCTATTCCGTAGAGCCTGGCGGCGTTGACCGTTGCGAACATGAAATCTCCAAGTTCCTCTTCAGCCCTGTCGAAGGCAGCTGCCTTTTCTTCATCCGTCTTGGCAGCCTCAACTGATTTGAACTCAGCCTCCAGTTCCTTCTGCTCCTCCTTGACCTTGTCCCAGACCTGCTGCCTCTCTTCCCAGTCAAATCCCACTCCCCTGGCCTTGTCCTGCATGGAGAAAGCTTTAAGTATTGGGGGCAATGAATCCGGAATACCCGAAAGAATCCGCTTGTTCCCGCCCTTTTCCTTGGCCTTGAGCATCTCCCAGTTGGTAGAGACCTCCTCGGCATCTGTCACTTTGGTGGTTAAGAAAACATGTGGATGACGGTAGATCATCTTCTCGCAGAGTTTGTTGAGTATGTCAGCTATGTCGTACCTGCCTTCCTCTTCGGCTATCTTCGCGTAAAAGATGACGTGAAGGAAAACGTCACCCAATTCCTTCTCGAGGGCTGCTTCATCCTTCTTCAGTACGGCATCGCTCAGTTCGTAGACTTCTTCGATGGTCATCGGCCTCAAAGTGTCAATGGTCTGGGCATGATTCCACGGACAATCCGCCCTCAAACGATCCATTACATCCAGAGCCCTCTCAAAAGCTTTCAGTTTCTTCTCTTTATTCTCCATAGGCTGCAAAAATAACAAAAAAAGGCTATCTTTGAAGCCGAATTATAACCAAGAAACAATCTGTCTGCATGAAAGATATCCATTTCGTCAGTGCTGACGAAGCCGTACAGGCCATTAAATCCGGTGACCACATACACCTGAGCAGCGTAGCAAGCGTTCCACATATCCTTATTGACGCACTTGTCAGGAGAGCCGAGGCCCATGAGATCGAAGACCTTCATTTCCATCATTTCCACACTGAAGGGCCGGCCCCTTATTCGGATCCGAAGTACATGGGAATCTTCTTCGAGCAAGGTTTTTTCATCGGCCCTAACGTACGTGCCAATGTCAATTCTGGTTACGCCGACTATCTGCCGGTCCACCTTGGAGAGTCCCAGAAACTCTACCGAAGCGGAGCCATCAAGCTTGGGGCTGCGTTGGTCCAGGTTTCTCTTCCAGACGCCAACGGAATGGTATCCTTAGGAACTTCAGTCGATTGTTCAATTGCCGCCCTGGAGACTGCCCGGGTGAAAGTCGGAGTTATTAATCCCAACGTCCCCTTCGCATCTGGCGATCTTGTGTCGCTGGACGCCTTCGATTATCTTGTCCAGGACGATACTCCTCTTGTGACGAAAGACTTTGCGGAACCTACTCCTACTGAAATACTTATCGGAAAGAACTGCGCCGAACTGGTTCCTGACGGGGCCTGCATCCAGATGGGAATTGGCGCCCTTCCGAATGCCCTGGCAGCCCAGTTGACCGATCACAAGGATCTTGGAGTACACACTGAGATGTTCGCAGACGGAATCCTCCGGCTCATCAAGAAGGGTGTGGTCACAGGCGCCAACAAGGCTATTGACAAAGGCAAGATCGTAGCTTCATTCCTCCTCGGTTCCCAGGATGTGTACTCTTTCATCGACCACAATCCTGACGTGCTGATGAAAGACATCAAGTATGTCAACGATCCATGGACCATATCGCGCAATCCCAACATGATGGCCATCAATTCTGCCACTGAAGTGGACCTTACCGGCCAGATCAGCGCAGACTCTATCGGGACCAGGATCTTCTCCGGCACCGGTGGCCAGCTCGACTTCGTGAAGGGAGCCATCATGTCTGAAGGGGGTGTATCGATGACAGCCTTCGCATCAAGGACCAACAAGGGCAAGGCCAAGATCGTCCCCTTCCTCAACCCCGGAGCGGGAGTCGTCACTCCCAGGGCTGACGCTCACTGGATAATCACTGAATATGGTGCCGTGGATCTCTACGGAAAGTCACTCCAGGAAAGAGCCAAGCTACTGATTTCCATCGCCCATCCGGACGACAGGGAAATGTTGGACCGAGCCTCTTTCGAGCGTTTCGGCCCCCACTGGCATAGCGTCAAGATCTAAAGATACTACTCCTTCACAACCCTGGCGGTACCGGGATCGTACGAGCGGTCAACCTTAACCAACAGGACAGGCTGCATGGACCAAGACTGTTTGGTGCCTGTAATTTCCTTGTATGTCAAAACAAGACACTTTGCTTCCTTGACAAGTGATACAGGTGTGAGCTCAGTGGCGACATCCGTAACCGGATTCACTACTGCAAGGACGATTTCGCGAGAAAAGTCCACCGGAGTAGGCTCCCCACCTTCACCCATGAATGCAGCCGTCCCGAACAGACTTTCGAACATTTCCTGGGAGTCTATCCGGATATCTTCAGGGATCTTTGCATCATTCCTGAAGTAATAGTTCTTCATTTCTACAAACGGGACCTCTTCCATAGTCTTGCACGAAACAAGGGAAATGGCCGCCAACAGCAATAGTAAGATCTTTTTCATATTAATTCAATTAATTATATACCAACCAATTATGATCCAGAAGACGAAGATGATGCAGCGGCCCTGCTTCGGCTGACGAGGATTACTCCACCGACAATGAGTACTGTAGCGATCAGTTTCTGCCAGGTAAGGACATCCATCCCAGCCCAGATACTTACTATTGCTGCTATGATGGGCTGAAGATAGGTGTACATGCTGACGAGGGTCGGTCTCAGGTGCTTCTGGCCGAAAGGGATAAGGAAATAGGCTACGAATGTTGCGAAGAAAACCAGGTAACCGATTTCCCATTTTACAAGAGAAGGGATCGCTGCGAAATCAGTGGTCAGAAGCCCCTTGAACGAAAACGGCAGCGACAGAAGAAGCGAGAACAGGAAGGTCCATTTGGAGAAAGTCACTACGCTGTACTTTGAGATCAAGGGCCTGAAGACTCCGAGATAGAGAGAGAAACTCAAACTGTTCAGCAGAAGCAACGCTATGCCCCATGGAGAGGTTGACGAAACGCCTCCTTCATGTACTGAATTGAAGATCAGGAATATGACTCCGACAAAACTGAGCACCACTCCCCCGGCCTTTTTCCCTGTAATGGGTTCTCTAAGGAAAAGGAAAGCGAAGAACATAGTGAATATCGGGCCAAGGGTACCCATGATTGCCGTGTCGATCGTGGTGGCCATAGTAATGGCCTTCAGGAAAGTAAGCTGAGGGACGAAAAGCCCGACGAACGAAGCTGCTGCAATCTTCAGGAAATCCCCACGTTCCACCTTTTCCTTTGGGATGAATATGGAAAGAAGCCAGAAAAGAGCCGATGCACCGAGAGCCCGCATCGTGAACAGCACTAAAGGAGGAACAGCCTCGGAATTGGCTATATCCTTGCAAAATACGATGTTGAGGCCGAATATTGTGTAGGCTCCGGCAATCGACAGGTGGCCGGCCAGTTTATCTGTCTTCATGGCAATAACGGCAGGAGTGATCCAAAGTCCTCTATTACGTAGTCCGCTCCGGCGGCGAGCAGGTCATCCCTGGAAGAATTGCCGTAGGTGACGCCGCAGGTCAGGGCGCCGGCGCGTTTCCCCATAAGGATATCTACAGGCATATCCCCTACGACAAGAGCGTCCTCTGCCGCTATTCCCAGGTCGGAGAGTGTCTTCAAGACAGGCTCCGGATCAGGCTTCGCATGACTAACATTATCAGCACCCAGGATATAGCTGATGTAACCGTCAATCTCCATATCATAAAGAAAGCCTTTCAATGATCTGGAACTCCTGGATGACGCTATCGTTAGGACATAACCTTCTTCATTCAGTTCGGCAAGAGTCTCTCTGACCTTGGGGAACAACTTGGGAATCAATAATTTCTTATTAATTTCGAATACTTCCCTGTAAGTAGCGGCGCAAGCAGCGGTCTCAGTATCTGAAATACCACCCAGCAACAGCCTGAATCCTTCCTCTAGGGGCAGTCCAATGGTTGAGGCTATAGTTTCTTCGTCAGCTACAGGATAACCTCTCCGCTGCAGGGTCTGCTGCATCGTCAGAACGATGTTGGCCCTGGTGTCACCAAGGGTCCCGTCGAAGTCCAATATGATTACCCTTACCACCGATCACCTCCTATTTCAGGAACACGAAGAACACCGCCAGGACAAGGCAGATAAAAGCAACGATATGGTTCCACTGGATGGCTTGCCCCTTGAATACGAACAGTACTATGATGGAGAAGACCGTAAGGGAGACAACCTCCTGGATTACCTTCAGCTGCAGGATATTGAACGGTCCTCCATTGCAAGAAAAACCTATCCTGTTGGCAGGTACGGTAAGACAGTACTCAAAAAAAGCTATTCCCCATGAGAACAGTATAACCAGGATCAACGGCCAGCCTGTTGAGATCTTCATCTCGCTGAGCTTCAGGTGACCGTACCATGCGAATGTCATGAAAATGTTCGAAAACACGAGCATCAAAACAGTCCAGAATCCGCGCATCATTTAAATCGATTATCTTTTAAGAAGGCGCCACGACAGCACTGGGATCATAAACGATAGCAGGCAGGCTATCAGCCAGAAGACCGAAACAGGGCGGAAATCGAAGTCCCCTGCTCCAATCATGAAACCGCTTACAACATTCTGAATGCCAGCTGCTGCATAGCTTGCCAGCCCTACCATACCGAGAGCGGCTCCTGTCGCCTTACGTGACACTATGTCAAGGGCCATCAAACCAGCCACCGTGCAATAGACCACCCCGATAGCCAGGCTGAAGACTGCAACATAAACTATATTCAACACATAATTGCCCTTAGTGAAAAGGAATGCTGCCAGAGCAAAAAGGCAGACTACACCAGAAATAAGCACAGGAATGAAGCGATTGCCCTTGAACACCCTGTCTGACAGCCATCCGGCAAGAACCGTCCCGGCGATTCCGAAGGCTTCTGAGAAGGCTATGATCTGGGTAGCTGACGCAAGGGAATAGTCCTTACCTTTTTGAAGGAATAGCACCCCCCATTCACTTATAGCGTGTTGTGTGATATAGACGAAAGCACTGGAGAGGGCGATAATCCATATTCCAGGATGCCTTATCACCATTTTCTGATGCTCCTTGGTGGGAAGGGAATCTGTCTTACGCGGTTCATCACCTGTCAATTCCTGTATTGGCGGAAGACCGCGGCTCTCTGTTGTGTCAGAAACAAATATCAGGATGATTGCAGAACCGATAACTCCGGCGATTGCAGAGAAGATGAAACCATATTCCCATCCTATCCAACCAACAACCAGACCCAGAAAGAACACAGAGAGGGACTTCCCGAGATAGGGCGTCGCACTCAGGATGCTGTAGTAGGTGCCCCTGCGGTTGAGCGGAAGCCACCTCGAAAGGCTTATCACTCCAGGAGGCGCTCCCATTGACTGGCAATAGCCGTTAACTCCCCAGACAACAGAGAAGATGAAAAACAGAGCAGCTGACGACAGGCCCCACCATCCATGTGCCAGTCCAAGGACTCCCATAAGAAGGTTCACTACCGTAGAGACAAGAAGCCCCGTGGCCATGAAACGGCGGATATTGCAGTAATCAGCGATGAATCCGTTGGCGAACTTTCCGAACGCATAGACGAAATAGAAGGCAGAACCGATGATTCCGAGTTGGGCGGCACTGAATATGTCTCCGTCTATCAAAGGTTGCTTTACGACAGCCATGGCCATCCGGCAGACGTAGTAAAGCGCATAGGCAGCAGTGACGCCCCAGAAAGTGCGGTTCTTAAGACGCTTGTACTCCCCTTGGACGAGGTCCTGGGGTACCTTCTCTGCGGAAGGTTTCGAGATCCTGAAATAAGAATACAGACTCATAATGCACTGCAAAGATAAGAGAATAATTGCTATCTTAGCAATGTCAAACGACTGACCGAATGGCAAACTTGAAATCATTGGCCAAGGACACTGCTATCTACGGCCTCAGCAGCATAATCGGAAGGTTCCTTAACTACCTTCTGGTCCCTCTCTATACCTACGTCATAAATGCTTCGAGCGGAGGATACGGGGTGGTCACCAACCTCTATGCGTACACCGCCCTGCTGCTGGTCATCCTGACCTATGGTATGGAAACCACCTTCTTCCGCTATTCCAACAAGGAGGGAGAGGATCCAGCCAAGGTCTACTCGACGATACTGACTGCAGTACTGACCACATCCGTCCTTTTTGTGGCCCTCGTGGTCGGCTTCCTGAAGCCCATATCCACAGCCATGGGATATCCGGACCATCCTGATTATATCTGGACAATGGCCCTTACAGTAGCAATCGACGCATTCCAGTGCATCCCATATGCGTATCTTCGTTACAAGAAGCGCCCCATCAAATTCGCCGCCCTCAAACTTGGATTCATATTCCTGAACATATTCCTGAACTTACTGTATTTCGTATTCCTTCCGAAGCTCGGACTCAATCCTTTCGGAATATATGACAACGGCATCCAGGTCGGCTGGGTGTTCTACATCAACCTCTTCTGTACGGCCTTCATGACCATCTTCTTCACCAAGGAACTGAAGGGTTTCAAGGCGGGTTTCGACTGGAACCTCATGAAGCGGATGCTCTCCTACAGCTGGCCAATACTTGTCCTGGGAGTAGCTGGAATCCTGAATCAGACAGCATCACAGATCATCTTCCCCTACGTTTACAAGGATGCTGACGGAGCCGCACAACTTGGAATATATGGGGCCTGCATCAAGATTGCGATGATCATGGCGATGATCACCCAGGCCTTCAGATATGCCTACGAACCCTTCGTGTTTGGCAGTTCCGCCGAAAAGGACAGCAAGGAAACTTATGCCAAGGCGATGAAGTATTTCATCATATTCACACTCCTTGCATTCCTTTGCGTCATCGGTTTCATGGACATCCTTAAATATATCATCGGAGCGGACTACCGCATTGGCTTGAAGGTCGTCCCCATAGTGATGGTTGCGGAAATCCTTATGGGGGTGTATTTCAACCTCTCTTTCTGGTACAAGCTTACCGACCAGACACTTTGGGGCGCCCTATTCTCAGGGATAGGTTGCCTGGTGCTGTTTGCCATCAACATCATATTCATTCCCAAGACAGGTTACATGGCTTGTGCCTGGGCAGGAGTAGGTGGATATGGAACAGCTACCCTGCTCTCCTATTTCGTAGGGCAGAAGAAGTACAAAATCAATTATCCTCTGTTGGACATTGCCATCTATACCATAGTCGCCGCGATCCTATATTACGGAATGGTCCTGGCCAACGGTCATCTCAGTACCTGGGCGGCCCTTGCCTTCAACGTGGTACTCATACTTGTCTTCTGCGCCGTTATAATCTGGCGTGACCTTCCCCTCTCATCCCTTCCTGTTGTAGGGAAATACTTTAAGAATAAATAGTTTGTTTATTCAGGCAATTGTATATATATTTGTAAAAAAGTATATACAATGCAAGAGGCTGTTACCAGAAAACTCATTGATATTAAATCTCCGACCATATTGGCCTTGAGCATCAAGGCGAAGAGGAAAGGAGTTTCTCTGAAGCGCTATATTGAAGACTTACTCGAGGAATCAGTAACGTTCGAGGACCTTCCTGCCCCGAAGGGAGTTACAGATAGGAGAATTCTGTCACTGATAGGGATGGCCAAGCCTGTGACACCCATTGAAAGCATTGAGGACGAGAAGCTTAAGTACATTCTTTCAAAATGAAGCCACGGGTTTTCTTCGACACGAACATCATGCTGGATCTGATTCAGGAAAGACCCGGTTTTGATTCAGCTGCACTCATCCTTCAGAAGCAGGAAAACGGAGAATTGATAGTCTGTATGTCAACCCTGTCGATAGCCGACATAGCCTATGTCCTTCGAAAAACGGTTCCTGCTTCTCTCATCGTTCCGACGCTGAAACAGATCTCATCGATAGTGGAAATCGTTCCGATGGATAACGGACAGTTACAGCAAGCCTTATTGCTGGACGGCCCTGATTTCGAAGACCTGCTGCAGTTCTCTTGCGCCATTGCTAACAACTGTTCAATCATTATTACCCACAATCCCCGCGACTTTCGTATCAAGAAAGGACTGGCGGACCATTTGATAATGCCAAGTATACTGAAACCTGAAGAATTCGAACAGTCTTGAGCCCGCTGAACAAGGAAATATTCCGTCTTGCTTTGCCGAGCATCCTGGCCAACCTGACCATCCCTTTGGTTGGGATGGTGGACATGGCCATCGCAGGCCACTTGGACACCTCGGCTGCAGCTTTGATAGGAGGAATCTCTGTCGGCTCCCTGATGTTCGACATGATGTACTGGAATTTCGGTTTCCTCAGGGCCGGAACGGGCGGACTTACCGCACAGGCATTTGGACGCGAAGACTGGCATGAGTGCGGGGCCAACCTGTTTCGGGGAATCGGAGCCGCACTCATTATCTCCGTGTTCCTGATTTTGATCCAATGGCCGTTCCAGAAATTCATATTCCTTTTCGTTGATTGTTCTGACGAGGTCAGGTCTTTGGCACTCAAGTACTTCTACATAAGGATCTGGGCAGCACCGGCCACCTTGAGCCTGATGACCCTAAGGGGGTGGTTCATCGGGATGCAGGATGCTTTCAGTTCTATGCTTACCGATGTGGTCGTGAACGGAGTTAACATTTTGGCGAGCATCATCCTGGCAGTCGGTCTCCCCTGGTCAACATTCGACGGGATAGGCTTTACAGGAATAGCCTGGGGTACCTTCATCGCCCAGTACTCCGGCCTGCTGTTCGCTACTGCAATAATCCTTATCCGCTACAGCAAGATTGTAATCTCAACATTTCGGCAGAGCCGTCAGGCGAAAGCAGTGTCCGACAGTGAGCCAAGCACTTACGTAAAGCAATTCTTTACGGTCAACGGGGATTTGTTCATCCGGTCACTATGCCTGATGACCGTGTACCTGGCCTTTACTTCCATATCTGCAAGATTCGGAGACACCTACCTTGCGATGTGCTCCATCATGATGAAACTGATGCTGATCTTCTCCTACTTCACCGACGGATTTGCGTTCGCAGGTGAAGCTCTGGTTGGAAGGTTTTTCGGTCGTAAAGACCGGTTTGCGGTTTCGCAATCCATAAAGTGGACCTTCATCTGGAGCATGGGGATCGGATTGTTCTTCATAGGTATTTATTCGATTGCCGGTGTTCCTATGTTCAGGATGATGACATCTGACAACTCTGTTGTGGACGCTGCCAGGGCATTCATTCCATGGCTCGTGGTAATCCCCCTGCTTGGCTGCCCTGCGTTCACATGGGACGGTATCTACACCGGAGCCACCGCCACAAAAGAAATGCGAGACGCAAACATCGGTTGCGTCATCGCATTCTTCATAGTATGGTTCTGCGGGATCCTGCTCGTCAGAGATTCTTCCCTGTCATTCAGGGTTCATCTTCTCTTTGCCGCCTACTACGCTCATCTCATCTTCAGGTCACTTTATCAGACCGTCAAGTACAAGGGAGCAATCCTCAACAGGATCTAATCAATAACCACGATCTCAGTTTCATCAGGCACATAGGTGGCATCCCTGTTAGTTGTTATGCCACGGATCTGCTGTGTACTCGAGACGAATAATTTAGACAAGAGATTATTCCCGGAAGAGTCATTCATCGGAGAACAATCCAACCTAGTCATCTTTGTTTTACCGGTGATATCTAGTTCTGTCAAATAATTGTTATCACAGAACAAAGTCTCCAGCAAAGTTAAATCTCTGATATCCAAGCTGTTCAGTTGAAGATTGGAACATCTCAACTCCTTGAGTTTCGTATTGGCCGAAATATCGAAATTGGTCAGAGGATTTGAGCTGCACCTTAATGTCTCGAGATTAGGACAACTTGCGAAGTCAAATGAAGATACTTGATTGGAAGAAAAGTCAAGCCATTTAAGCTGAGGATTATTGGAAACGTTGATTGAAATCAACATATTGTCATTGACATATATACCAACCAATGAGGGGCAAGCAGTGACATTAAGGTTTGAAAGTCTATTGTTACCGGCGGAAAGATTGACCAAATCGGGATTCCCTGATAAGTCAAGGGAAGTCAATAAATTACTTGAGCATCCCAGTGTATTGAGTTTTGGATTATGCGACAAATCCAGACTGCTAAGGTTGTTTTGATAGCAATAAAGATAAAATAATTTTGGATTAGCAGAAACATCCAGAACATCTATTTGATTCTCGTGGCAATCTAACCAATACAAATCCGGGAGCATTGATACATCAAGGCTTGACAGATTGTTCTTAGCACATTCAAGATCAGTAAGTTTAGTATTATTAGACAAATCAAGACTGCTAATGCTGTTTCCAATACAATCCAGCCAGGTAAGCTCTGTATTGGAAGAAACATCAAGAGTTGTCAGATTGTTGTTATACTGTGGAGAAATCTTAAAACTTCCACCACTATGGAAATTCCAAGAAATAGTGGTGGAAGTACTGGGCTCATGCTCGCTGTTGAAATTCACTATGGTAAGATGTGGATTATTGCTAAGATCCACTGATTGTAAGTTAGTATAGACACATTCCAAAACTGTCAGGTTAGGCATGTATTCTATCCCTTTCACGGAAGTGACGTTCTGATTGACGATTTTTATGGATTCTATGGCCAGTGCTTCACTTTCGCTGATCCAACCATCACCGTCAGTGTCGAAGTTCACGAACACATAGTCACAGAACACCTCGTCAGGGAATTTCTCCGGACCGATTCCCTCTCCCCACTCATAGACTATCTCAGTGTCTTCCGGGCACTCCAACTGCGGAATCTCTTGACCGACCGCCACCTTGATCTCCGACATCGGATTCTCAGTGCAGATCAGTGTCTCGAGCTCCGGGTTACCGGACACGTCAAGAGTCTCAAGCTGGTTGTCGCGACAGTCCAGTTCCTTCAGCTGAGTCAAGGCGCTGACATCGAGG
>JAGCWD010000096.1 GCA_017962025.1 Bacteroidales bacterium | reverse complement strand
TCGTATTCATCGTACATCTGTTTTAGATTCACATCCGTACGATCAAAGTGCTTCTTGAATTCCTCAAGACTTCCCGAGATATAGTTCCAATCTTCCTCTGTTAACATGGAGTCTGGTTTCGTTCCGCAGTCGGACCGTGATCCATATGCCCTTGCAAGAGCGTGCCAGACCTTTTCGTCTTCACAAATAGTATAATACTCGTCTTCCGCCTCCTTCCTTTCTTTTCCATATCTATACTCGACTTCGGAGTCAATCACTTTCTCAATGGCCTCATACGAAAAAGAATCGTTGATAGTCTCAGCGTTGGCATTATACCAGTTAATGAACGATAACAGCTGTTGCTTCAAGGGAGTAATCAAGCGTTCATACTGCGCTTTGTTCGTTTCGGTCTCGAGAAGGGTTGGAAGGAACTCCGGCTTTGGACCAAGCACTTCTTCAAGCGTTCTATATTGTTTGCTTGCATTTTGATACACAACGGATAAATATCCGGTGTCTTTCTTATTTCCAAATTCCGATGAGAGGCTGTTGATATCCTCGAGCACCCCGATTAGGGATACGACCGTTTGTGATGCTGACATAGTTCGTTAAAGTAATGAATCGAGTTTTGTCATTTCGCTTGCTTTGATACTGTCCACAATGTCGATATACGGTTTCATGGCTTTATAGTCAGAGTGACCAGTCCACTTCATTACAACATTTGGTGGAATGCCCAGAGAAAGGCAATTCACGATGAAGGTTCGGCGGCCGGTATGAGTACCTACGAGTTCCCATTTTTCCTTGATTTCATCTTTTCGCTGATTACCTTTGTAAGTCGTGATTCGGATTTGCTCGTTGATCCCGGCGAGTTTACAGAGATCCTTCAGATGCCTGTTCATGGGCTGGTTCTGGATGACAGGGAGAACTCGGCTGTCAGCAAAGGGATAATCCTTGTACTTGCGCAGGATATCGCGAGTGACATTGTTCAACTCAATGGAGACACTGTCACCCGTTTTGATTGTAGTAACCTCAATGTGGTCTTCCTTTACGTCGTTTTTTCTAAGGTTATACACGTCGGAGTGACGCAGTCCGGAAAAGCAGCAGAATAGGAACACGTCTCGGACAGCCTCAAGGCTGGGAAGGCCAGCAGGTATTTCCAGCTTTCGCAGACGTTCAAGCTCCGGCTTGGAGAGGTAGATAACTTTTCTTTGGGTGGTTTTCAGTGTCGGGCGGAAGGTCTTGAAGTCGGTGGTGGTATTATAACCACGATCCGTAGCCCATTTGAGGAACCATTTCAAGAAGCCCAGTTTCTTCTGGATAGTGGAATTCCTGAGCCCCATGACATCTTCATCGTCGTATTCGTCACGGTCTCCTTTCTTCTTCCGAGGAGAGTTAAGGACTTTCTTCTCCCGTAAGTAATGGACGAATGCAGTCAGCCCTTTTTCATCCAGATCAGAAAAGGAAACGTTCTTTTTGAATGAAACCAAGTCCTCTTTAAGCGTTGCCATCTTCTTGAATGTTCCGATGGACCAGGCATTTTTCTCACCACATTCGGTTACAAACATCTGGAAAACTTCCAACAATCCAGGATCCTTCTTTGGTAGTGCATTCTTTTCCGGTTCTTTTCCTTCCCTTTTTTTCGGCTGTTTCCCATTTAGCCTCTCCTGATAACGTTCAACGACTTCGGTTAATGTAGGCCTTTCTTCGTTTACCTCATAGTATTTGAAGGCAGTCTCCATCTGATCCTTCTCTTTCCGCAGGGTATTGTTGATCTCCACATCTGTTTCTCCCCTTGGGCCCCGATATCCAGGAACAACCAATTGGTTCTCAGCATCCCAAGCCTCTTGGGATGTGATCTGGCAACCCGTCGAGAGCATTACCCTGTTGCAGTCATAGGTAACGTGCAGTTGGATTTGGTAAACAGTCCGTTTTGTACCATACGGACGCAACTTGAATGATATGTGTCTTTTTAGGATCATTTGTTACACTCTGTCCATAATTCTACTACAAAAATGTAACAAATTTGGGTAATATCCAATACCTGCACCTGCATTTCTTCAACGTAGAACAATGTTTTCTAGAGTCCTGTAGGGCCGAATGCAGTCTCGATACGAGTCCGCCCATCTCCACGAAAAAAGGTGAAACCGAAAACCGGTTTCACCTTTTTTTCGTTCCGTTGTCACATCTTCTACCCCCCTGCACCACCAGAGGGGGACTGAGGATTAGGGAATATTTGGATATTCTATTGAAAATAAATAGATTTGAAACTATGAAAACTAACAATATTCATGCTTTTCGCTCTGGCATGGTAATTCTCCTTGCCATTTCATTTGCCGCTTTTACAGGATGCTCCCGCAGCAAAGGTTATAACACAGTTGCTCCAGAGGACGTTGTGATGTACCAGGTTAATCCACGCAATTTTGCTCCTGAGAATTCCTTCAGGGCTGTCGATGCCCGTCTGGATGCAATCAGGGACCTTGGCGCCAACACAGTATGGTTCATGCCGATCTGCGAAATCGGTGTGGAAAAATCCGTTAACAGCCCTTACTGTGTTAAGGATTACACCGGAATCAACCCCGAATTCGGCACTTTGGATGATTTCAAGACCCTTGTTGCCCACGCCCATGACAAGGGGATGACAGTCATCATCGACTGGGTCGCCAACCATACATCGTGGGACAACCAATGGATCAAAGATCATCCTGACTGGTACACACATGACGAAGAAGGTGAAATCATCCACCCTGAGGGAACCGGTTGGAATGACGTAGCGGACCTGGACTTTGACAATCCGGACCTCTGCCAGGCCATGATAGATGCCATGAAATTTTGGGTCGAGCAGGTTGGAGTTGACGGCTTCCGATGCGATGCAGCTGATTATGTCCCCTTCGAATTCTGGAAGGACTGTGTCGCCCAGCTCCGTGCAACCGGACACAATCTGCTGATGCTGGCAGAGGGTGGTCGCAAAGACCATTTCGACGCCGGCTTTGACATGAATTATGCCTGGGGCTGGCTTTCCGCTCTGCGACGTGTATTCAACGGCGAGACCGTGACTGTCCAGCCGCCGGTACTTGGAGCTGCAGCAGGTGACAGGCCTAGGAATCGCGTTCGGACTATCAACCGGCCCGTCCCTGTAAGCACCTTGTTCGCTGCCGATTCCAGTGAATATGCAGGACTTCCTGCCGGCAAGGTCAAGCTGCGTTTCACCACCAACCACGACGAATACGCCAAGCAATCACCTGTCAGGGAGTTTTTCGGCAACCACGGTTCGATCGCTGCCTTTGTAGCCACTGCCTTCATCCACGGCGGCATCCTCCTGTACGGCTGCCAGGAAGTCGGCTACCCTGGAAGGATCAATTTCTTCAATTACGCTGAAATAGACTGGGATGCAAATCCGGATATGGTCAAGGCCTATAAGGATCTGATTGCACTGTACAATGGCCATCCTGCACTGCGTTACGGAGCCCTGGTCCCTTATCCCCACAATGATGTCCTGACCTTCGAGCGCTCCTTCGAAGGAGAGACCATCCTGGTTATGATCAACCTCCGTGACCGCCAGGTCAACGCTCCCGTCCCCACCGGATGGCAAGGCAGGGATGCCAAGGACTTGCTTTCCGGTAGGAATGTATCCTTCAGCGAGACCGAGCAACTCCGTCCATTTGAATATGTAATCGTCAAATAACCCTCCTTGACAATGAAAAGACTTACTGCCTTCTTTGTAGGGATCGTCCTTCTCCTGACGGCAACTGCCCAGAACGTAGTCACTTATCCGGCAATTCCGGGGATGACTACCAGTACAACATATTCATTGACTGTCAGTAATATACCTGTTTGGGTCGAGCAGGTCGGACCCGACGGCATGGAGGGACTTCATGTCGCCAACTTCTCATGTAATGGCCCTCAGACAATTACGATCGAGACCCCGGACAAGATCGATGAGTACACCATTCAACCTGTCAGCGCGGGTATTAAGGCCAAGGCCAGGAAAAACAAGCTGACTTTCAAGATCAACGGTCCAAGGAAACTCTACATCCAGATTAACGGGAATCCTTATCTGGCCGTGTTCGCCAATCCTCTCGAATCAGAAATCCCCTCTTCCGATTCTCCGGGCGTTCGATTCTTCGGACCTGGCGTGCATGATGCCGGTCAGATTACCTTGGAAGACAACATGACTATCTATATTGCCGGTGGGGCTTTGGTCAATGGTCAGGTAAGAGGCTCCGGCAAGAATGTCCGCATACTAGGCCGAGGATCCATGGGTGGGAACCTGAGCGTGAGCAACTGCGAGAATCTTACCGTTGACGGCATATTCATGCGCAGCACCCGTGGCTGGACCAATACAGTTACCAACAGCAGGAATACTGTTTACCGCAATGTCAAGGTTTTCTCCCACACAGGTACCTGGGGTCTGGATGGCATTAATCCGGTTTCCTGCAAAGGTTTCCTGATTGAGGATTGTTTCATCCGAACCCGCGACGACTGCATCGCTGTAAAGGCAAACGGAAATCCGGATAATTTTGACCTCAGCTGCAGGGATATCACCGTCCGCGGCTGTCAA
The DNA here is from genome assembly GCA_017962025.1 of Bacteroidales bacterium. Taxonomy (GTDB): domain Bacteria; phylum Bacteroidota; class Bacteroidia; order Bacteroidales; family UBA932; genus Cryptobacteroides. The sequence continues at coordinate 3,549 of JAGCWD010000096.1, read as the reverse complement.
CTGGTTGGCTGGGACCATGCAGATGGAATGACTTTGGGATTCGAACTGAACGGCGGGACAGTAGAAAACATCCGCATGACAGACTGCGATATCCTCAGGGCACGAGGTTCGGGTCGCACCGGTGGTCATGCAGCCTTCAGCATCGTCTGTGATGGCCCGTCAGAAGTACGGAACATCACATTTGAGGATATAAGGGTCGAATCGGACATTGAATATAAGAATCTGGAGATAATCCTGACCGAAGGCGAGCGCTACGGTAACGGCAGGATGGGTTCTGTCAAGGGCATCCACTTAAAGAATGTCCACTGGGCCAATGCTGGCAAGCCTTTCACTCTGGTCGGTCATCCGACACGCTTTGTTGAAGATATCACTTTCGAAGACTGCTACTTGGGAGGTAAAAAAATATCCTGCCTGAAAGATGCTGACTTCCAGGCAGAATACGTCAAAGGTCTTACCTTTATACCGGGAGGTCCCGCCGTAGTGGAACGCTATCCGAAAGAGCCTTATTCAGGCCGTGTTCCCGGACAGCGGAATTCCCAAGGCCAGGAAAGGCGCAGACCGTAATCTATTTCATATCGAAGTCGACGATAATCGGGAGATGGTCCGAGGGACGCCAGAAGTTTGAAAGGTTCTGGGGATCCCTGATAGGGGTAGTGTAGTCATCCCAGATGATGTCGGCATAGGTAATCCGGTCGTAAAGGGGCTTGGTGCAATAGACGAAGTCTATACGGCTGGTCTTGCTGCCGGTACTCGGCTTGAATTCATCCGGGTACTTCTCCTTGATTACATCTATGTAGGGAGTGTTGGCACGGATATAGTCATGCACCAGGAGTTTCGGATCGTCATCAGCATAACCATACTTGTCATTGTCAACCCTCGAGCGGGCGTTGAAATCTCCCATCATCATCCAGAACTGGTCCTTCGCTTCCGGAACAGTGCCGATGGTGTGTTCGCAGATGTACTGCATCTCCATGGCCCTGTACTTGTCTCCGCCCTGCTCGGCCTTCGATGCCTCGCGGTCTTCCGCACGGTAGGCATAGGCCTGGGGCCAGGTGTGAAGCGTTACGAGGTTCACCTTCTTCCCATTCACATCAACGGTCGCCCAGCCGGCACCATGAGAGACTACCAGATCGGGTTCCTCGCCGACAATCTTGGCTACATATTCGATGGGGTACTTCGAAGTGATCACCTGGGGATAATTGTCCCTGTGACCACCTATCCCCCAGTACTTGTGACCGTAGCGGGCTGCTAGTTCACCCCAGTTGTCGACCAGATAGCGGTCCTCCTTGGGCATGGCTTGGTCTGAGTCTGTAATCCAGATCGACTGTGCCTCACACCAGACGCAGATGTCAGGATCCTGTTCCTTGACCCAGTTCACAAACCTGTCGTAGTTGTCGTTCTGGCCATCCCACATCCCGTTCTGGATATTCCAGTAAAGAAGACGGAGAGGTGCAGGCTTGTCCTTGTTGCAAGAGCAGAGGAACAGGGCAGCCGTCATCAGGACGGCTGCCACTTTCCATATCAAAGATTTCCTGTTCATAAGGAACACCAGGTTTAGTTATTGTAACCAGGATTCTGGTCCCGGGCCTCGTCGAGGGCCTTGTTGTAGTTGAACTCCTCGGCAGGAATCTTCCAAAGATGGCACATCTGCGCTATGGAGATGTCCTTGCCGATGGAACTCTGGTCAGTCCTCGGCCATGGGCAGGCTACACGATAGTTGGCTTTGACCAACTCCTCCCACTTGCCGTGGCGCTCCTCGAAGAACCAATGCTTGGCTTCGTTGAAGGTCTCATACCGCTCCTCGGTAAGAAGAGGGCCATAGAAGAACTCGTCGTAGTTGGAGTAGTCGGAAGCCTTGTAGTCGAGCTCAGAATTAGCTACGGAAGGATCTTTGCCGTAAGCACGCCTCTTGATCTGGTTCAGGGCATTGACAGCATTGGCCATGTCACCTGTACGGGCGCAGGCCTCAGCATAGGTGATAAGGACGTCCGTGTAGCGGAGCAGGGGAATGTCGATCTGCGAAGCTGAACCGGAAGCATTAGGAGCCCTGTATTTGAGAAGAAGGCAGGTGTTCTCGCCATAGGTTGAGGCGGAGAAGGCATAATGGGCGATGTTCAGCGAACGTCTGAGATCCTGCTCACTCCAGTTCTTGATAACCGGATTGTTCAGGTCAGTGTAGTGGGTGTAGTAACCGGTCTTGCAGACAGTGTGGACACCGTCATATTTATACTGGGGATGTGCCGTGTAGCTGAGATAGTCCCAGGTCTTGGAGTCGGTCATGTTGGTCTTGATGTAAAAGACTTCCTCTGAAGTCGTGGTCAAGCCTTCTCCGAAGACCTTGTCGGCAAAGTCATCACCAGAGGTGACCTGTACCAGCGAATATGCACCACTGTTGATGACCTCTCCGGCGAGCCTTTTAGCCTCATCGTATTTCTTGAGGTCCAGGCAGACCCATGCATAGAGTGCCTTAGCCGAGTTCTTGCAGGGCGTATCATAGTAACGCGCTTTGTCTGGGCAGTACTGGACTGCTTTCTGAAGGTCAGACTCAATCAATGCGTAAACATCAGATACCGGTGATTTCGGGAGGTCCCACTCATACATGTTCTCTTCTGTACGAAGAGGGATGCTGCCGAAGGTCCTGACCAGGTTCCAGTAATTGAAAGCGCGCAGGAAATATAGCTCACCCATGTAAGCATTGATCTCTTCCTGTGTCATGTCATTAGCTTCCGGAAGCCGGCTCAGAGGAGTGTTGGCCCTCATGATTGCCCTAAACAGGTACTGGAAGTTGGTTCCGCAACGCTGCAGGTGGGTTGTGTTGGTGATGCCGGCATAGTTGCCCGAACCCTGGTAGACTCCCTTGGGGTAGATATGCTCGGTATTGATCTCCAAGCTGGAGAACCAGTTGGCATTGTAGGATGACCTCATCATGTCGATGACTGACATGACGGCGGAGTTTGCCTCGCTGGTTGTGTTGAAAAAAGTCGCCGTGGAAATGCTGTATGTATATTTTGTTTCATCAAGCCATTCCTGACATGCAGTAAGGCACAATGACATAAGAGCGGCGAACACGGGTACTAATATCTTTTTCATATGCGATAATCTTTAGAAGTTAACCGTTGCGCCAATCGAGGCAGTTTTAACATTCGGGTAGGTAAGGTGGTCGATGCTGGCATCGATATCACCTCCCTTGGAGTTGACTTCGGGATCAAGACCAGAATACTTGGTGAGGGTCAGGAAATTCTGGGCGGTGACAAACAGCCTTAATCCACCGAAGAATTTCTTTACGGGCACATTGTAGGCGAGTGTCACATTCTTGAGACGGATGTAGGAACCATCCTCGAGGAATCGAGTGGAATAGCGGCCTGAGTTTGTGTTGGTGATCTTAGGGAAGGAAGCATTTGAGTTGTCTTCACCTTCTTTCCAACTGTAATCCCATGCTCTCTTCTCGATGTTCATACCCTGGCTGTAGGACATGTTGCGCATGTTCGACAGGTTGAAGATCTTGTTTCCCTGGCTGCCCTGGAGGAAGAAGTTGAAATCCCACCTCTT
>JAGCWD010000095.1 GCA_017962025.1 Bacteroidales bacterium | reverse complement strand
GGCTCCCAGATCGACATCAAGCCCATCCGTGACTACGACGCCTACGTCAATCAGACCATGGACTTCAAGATCGTCAAGATCAACCACGATTTCCGCAACGTCGTCGTCTCTCACAAAGCTCTCCTCGAGGCTGAGCAGGAGGCCCGCAGGGCTGAGCTCATCAGCAAGCTCGAGAAGGGACAGATCCTTGAGGGAACCGTCAAGAACATCACCAACTACGGCGTATTCGTCGACCTCGGCGGTGTTGACGGTCTCATCCACATCACTGACCTCAGCTGGGGCAGGATCGACAATCCTGAGGAGGTCGTCTCCCTCGACGAAAAGATCAAGGTCGTCGTCAAGGAGTTCGATCCCGGACAGAAGAGGATCGCTCTCGGTTACAAGCAGCTTACTCCTCACCCGTGGGACAATCTCGACCAGAGCATCAAGGTCGGAGACACTGTCAAGGGAAAGGTCGTCCTCATCGCCGACTACGGCGCATTCGTGGAGATCGAGCCCGGTGTCGAAGGTCTCATCCATGTTTCCGAAATGTCCTGGTCTCCCAGGCTGCATAGCGCCCAGGAGTTCCTCAAGGTCGGAGACGAGGTCGAAGCACAGGTTCTTTCCATCGACCGCGAGAACAGGAAGATGTCCCTCGGTCTGAAGCAGCTCACTCCCAACCCTTGGGAGAGCATCCGCGACAAGTATCCCGTCGGATCCACCCACAAGGCAGTTGTCCGCAACATCACCAACTTTGGTGTCTTCGCAGAGCCTGAGGACGGTGTCGAAGGACTCATCCACATCAGCGACCTCAGCTGGAACAAGATCAAGCATCCTTCAGAGCTGGTCGCCCCCGGTGATGAGATCGACGTTGTCATCCTTGACTTCGACGAGGCTAACCACAAGCTCAGCCTTGGTCACAAGCAGCTCACTCCCAACCCTTGGGACGCCATCGAGCAGAAGTATCCTGTCGGTTCCACAGTTGAAGGAACTATCGTTTCCCTTACCGACAAGGGTGCCAACATCAAGCTTGAAGGCGACGATGAAGCCTTCGCATTCACCCGCGACCTCATCAAGGAAGACGGCAAGCCCGCTATCGCAGGTGAGACCCTTCCGTTCAAGGTTGTCGAGCTCCGCAGGAGCACCCGAAGGATCCTTCTCTCTCACTTGAGGACCTACAACGAGGCCAAGCTTGAGAAGGTTGCCGCTGAGTCTGACACCACCAAGAGGGCTGTCAAGAAGATCAACTCCAACCTGGAGAAGACCACCCTTGGTGACATCAGCGAGCTCGCAGCTCTCAAGGACAAGCTCGAGAAAGGTGAGTAAGTCATGGATTTCACTTTGACGGTGCTGGGCACGGCTTCGGCCAAACCCGTCATCGGAAGACAACAGAGCGCCCAGGTACTTTCCGTACACGGGCGCTCTTTCTTGATAGATTGCGGAGAAGGTGTGCAGACACGCCTCCAGGAATGCCATGTGTCGCCGCTGAAGATAGATTCAGTGTTTGTGTCGCACATCCACGGGGATCATGTTTTCGGTTTGCCCGGACTGCTTTCCACTATGGGGATGCTGTCACGTACCCAGCCTCTTAACATCTATGCCCCTCCGAGTTTCGGACCTCTGCTGAAGTTCTTCCTGTCCTATTATGGAGAGGGGATAGCCTTCGAGATAAGGCATATTCCGTTATCTATGAAAGAACCTTCAGTTGTTTATTCCACCCGGTCCGTTGAAGTGCTTGCCTTTCCTTTGAACCATGGGATTGAAACCTTCGGGTTCTTGTTCCGGGAAAAGGCTCCTCAGTTTAACGTCAGGAAGTGGAAGATTTCCGAGTACTCTTTGACTCTTGCCGAGATTGGAGCAGTCAAGAGGGGAGAGGATGTTGTGCGTCAAATGTCTGATGGAACAGAGGTTATCCTGCCATTTGATGAGCTCGGATATCTGCCTTACGAACCACGCTCCTATGCCTATTGTTCAGACACTGCCCCGTTTGCAGAAGAGGCCTCCTGGGTGCGTGGAGTAGATATTCTCTATCATGAAGCTACCTATCTGGACGAGCTTTCCGAGATGGCCTCTGCCCGTCATCATTCCACGACTCTACAGGCTGCCCGCTGCGCCTTGGAGGCTGGGGTCGGCAAATTGGTCATAGGACATTATTCCTCTCGGGGGAAGGACATTTCCCTGTACGAAGCCGAATGCCGGACCATTTTCCCTTCAACTTTTGCCGCCTCTGACCTCGATGTGTTCGACGTTCCGCTGAACAAAATGGAATGAATCGGTCCCCTGACGGGGAGCGTGATTTGTAACTAACTTATTATTAAGTAATTAGTTTGTACCCATCCCCCTTTTTTGAGGGGATGGGTATTATATATTCTAGTAATTATCAGTCAGTTATAAATCACGGCCGTAAAAAAGAATTCTGAAAAAAACGTTATCTTTACAAGAACGAGTTGGAATTGTATATGAAAAGTTTTTTTTCAACCATATTCCTGATTCTGGCAGCGGTCATGTTTGCTTTTGCGGATCCGATTTACCCGCCAATCCAGAAGTATGTCGAGCAGTGGGCACCGACTGCGGTTCGTGAGATGTACCGTAGCGGGGTGCCGGCCAGCATTACCCTGGCGCAGGGTATCCTCGAGTCGCGATATGGCCTTTCTCCCCTGGCGGCTGACGGCAATAATCATTTCGGAATAAAATGCCATAAGGATTGGACGGGGAAAAAGCAGTTTCATGACGATGACGAGAAAGGGGAGTGCTTCAGGGTGTATGAAGATGCCTATGAGTCCTTCCGTGACCACTCTGATTTCCTTCGTTACAGGGATAGGTATAAATTCCTCTTTGAGTTTGAGACAACTGACTATAAATCATGGGCTTATGGTCTCAAGAAAGCAGGCTATGCTACCGACCCGGGCTACCCTGACAAACTGATCAAATACATTGAGGACTATCAGCTTGCAAAGTATGACTCAATGTCCCTGGCAGAGGCCGAAAGGCTTCTGGAGGCTCAAGGTTCTGTAGGTGCTCCGGATGTCCGGCAGGGGCAAGATGGCGCTGGATCTGCAACCGGGAAAGACCGGCCTCAGGGCAGTAATGACCGGTCCCTGAGCTCTGTCGAAGGGCCGTCTAAAGCTGCGACCAAAGCTGAAATCAAGGCTGAGAAAAAAGCAGAAAAGCAGGCCGAGAAAGCGGCGCGTAAGGCAAGGAAGCATGCGGTCGAAGAGGATGACGAACTGACCGGAAAGATTCCTGACTCTCCGCTCTCGATCGAGGAACCAAAGAGAATTGACAAGAACCAGCTCGAAGAATTCAAGTTCTCCCTGAGCAGGGAAGCATATTCAAAGAACGGGGTTCCGTTCGTGACTTCGGTGGAAGGTGAAACATATTCATCGATAGCGCAGAGGTATGGTCTTTTCCTTAAGGAACTTTTGAAATACAATGACTTGACTGCCACAAGGGAGCTCGCTCCAGGTACTGTGGTCTATCTCCAGGCAAAGAAGAACCAGAGCCAGAAAGGACTTGACAAGTTCATTGTTGATGAGGATGGCCAATCCCTCTGGGACATCTGCCAGCGTTTCGGAGTGAAGATGTCCAGCGTCTGCAAGATGAACGGATTAACCCCTGACTACGTGCTTCGCGAGGGTGACACAATCGTGCTCCGCGGCAAAAAGAATAAATGAACCGGCAAAAGGATATGGATATGAAGACATGGAAATTGATAGTCCTGGCGCTGGCCTTGATAGCGATAGTGGCGGCAGGAATAGTAGGTGGAAGGTGGTACGGTGATAACCGGAAGTCCAACTTCTCGGACAATTATGAATTGTTCGTGTATCCCGGAATGGAGGCTTCATATGTTCTGAAGGCCATACCTGACAGCGTGGTCATGAGGCGTCGGAGCCTTGAGAGAGTGATGAGCGGACTCTCCTCGGAACAGGTCAAGCCTGGCCACTATGTGATCGAGAAGGGCAAGCCCAGCATCTATGTCCCGAGGATGCTGAAGGGTGGATGGCAGACTCCGGTAAAGCTCGTCCTTTCCGGGACCATGAGGCTCAAGGGGGCTATTGCCAGGAAGATTTCCAACCAGATGATGATGGATTCTGCGACCGTTGCTTCTGCACTCAATGACAGGGAGTTACTGGCATCCTACGGTTTCACTCCATCAGACGTCTTCTCCCTTATCATGCCCAATACCTATGAGGTCTATTGGACTGATTCCATGAAGGTGATCCTGGATAAGCAGAAGGCTGCCTACGACGCTTTCTGGACTCCTGAAAACCTCAAGAAAGCATCTGTCCAGGGACTGTCCCAGAAAGAAGTTTCGGTGGTCGCATCAATCGTCAAGGCCGAGTCGAACCATGAGCCTGAATATCCTTCCATCGCAGGAGTCTATCTAAACAGACTTCGTCAGGGAATACGTCTCCAGGCAGACCCTACTGTGGCATTCTGCTATGATTACACCCTTAACAGGATCCTGTTCAAGCACCTTGAAGTGGATTCTCCCTACAATACTTATCGCCATGAAGGCCTTCCTCCGGGACCCATCTGCGTACCGGACAAGGCCAGCCTGGAGGCTGTCCTCAATCCCGACCGTCATGGCTATCTCTTCTTCTGCGCCAGTCCGGCAATGGATGGCACGCACAAGTTTGCAGTGACCTTATCGGAGCACAATCGAAATGCTAGGGAGTTCCAACGTGCTCTGGATGCGAGACGCTCCGGAAGGTAGGTTATAAACTATTCTTAAACGATACTATGGACGTTATCCGGCAGAGATTTCCCCAGTTCGATGAGGCCGGACAGGCTTTGATCGGAAAGGCTTACAAGATAGCCGAGGCTGCCCTCGAAGGAATAAAGAGGGAGAACGGCCGGCCATTCCTGGACCATCCGATGAGGACGGCCCTGATCGCCACCGATGAAATCGGTTTGCCCGCTGAGTGCGCTGCCGCAGTGTTCCTTCATGAGGCGATGCGGATGGGCCATGCTTCGACAGGCTCTGCAACCGGGGTGCTTTCAGAGATTCCGGAGGATGTGAAGCTGATGGTGGAAGGATTGAACAAGATATCGACCATCTAGCCAAAGGACACCCGTCTTGAGGCGGAAAACTAAAAGAAGCTGATAGTCCAGTACTCGGCCGATCCCCGTGTTACTGTGCTGAAACTGGCCGACCGTCTCGAGGTCATGAGGAGCCTTGAGATTTTTCCGAAAAGCTCCCGTGACAACAAGGTTCTCGAGACCTTGATGCTCTACATCCCGCTTGCCCATCAGCTGGGGCTTTACAACATCAAGCGGGAGATGGAAGACATCTATTTCCGCTACACTGAACCGGTTGAATACAGGGCAATTACGAATAAACTCAAGGCAACTGAACGCGACCGTGAGAGGCTGATGATGGACTTCATCCAACCTCTCAAACAAGAGCTCTCGGAAGAGGGAATCAAGTACAAGCTCAAGGTCAGGACCAAGGCCGCTTATTCAATCTGGATGAAGATGCAGAAGCAGAAGGTTCCCTTCGAGGGAGTCTTCGATGTCTTCGCCATCCGTTTCATAATTGACTGCGAGCAGGACCCAAAGGTCGAGAAAGACCTTTGCTGGAAGGTTTTTTCCTATGTTACAAAGGAATACGAGCAGGACACAACCCGCCTTCGCGACTGGATTACCAATCCCAAGCCGAACGGCTACGAATCGCTCCATATCACCGTAAAGAACAAAAGGGGAGCCTATATCGAAGTGCAGATCAGGACCAGGAGGATGGACGATGAGGCAGAGAACGGCCAGGCCTCCCACTGGGCCTACAAGGGTGTCAAGCATGAGGAGCAACTCGACAAATGGCTGAAATCTGTCCGTTATGCCCTTGAGCATCCGAGCCAGGGAGGTCAGGAAGATCTTCCTCAGCCTCCTTCCAGGGAGATATTCGTTTTCACTCCTACTGGAGAGCTTAGAATCCTAAGTGCCGGGGCCACAGTCCTGGACTTTGCCTTTGACATCCACACAGGCCTTGGAGTCAGGTGTACGGGAGGAAAGGTAAACGGAAAAGCAGTTTCCATCCGGGAAAAACTGAAAACCGGAGATGTGGTTGAAATCATGTCCGGGAAGAACCAGAAACCTTCTCCGGACTGGCTCAATTTCGTGGTCACTTCCAAGGCTAGGAGCCGCATTAAGAAGGAACTCGACGAAGAGGAATACAAGAAAGCTGCCCAGGGCCGCGAACTGCTCGGAAGGCGTCTGAAGAACTGGAAACTGGAATTCCCGGACGACATGGTCTCGGAGTTCCTTAAGAAACGCAAGATTCCCACACAGAACTCATTCTATGCGGCGATTTCCGATTATGTGATCGACGTCAACGAGGTAAAGACCTTCATCCAGGACCATGACAAGATGGCAGCTTTGGCGGTGGATGCTGCGAAGGAAGCCGAGGCGGCGAGGATAGAAGCCAGGTCTGAAGAATGGGAGAACCGTCAGGGGTCGGATGACATCCTTGTCCTAAATGCAAAGGACCTCAAGAACCTGGACTACAAGATGGCCAAATGCTGCCATCCGGTGTTCGGAGACGATGTTTTCGGTTTCGTTACGAGGACTGAAGGAATAAAGATCCACAGGATTTCCTGCCCCAACGCCTCCAGGCTGATCAGCGCCTATCCTTACAGGATCCAGAAGGTCAGATGGGCAGAGACTCCTTCAGGCGGTAGCTTCCAGAGTTCGATAAAGGTCGTAGCCGGGATAGAACCTTCTGTGATAGGGGACATCACTGCCGTCGTAAGCAGTTTCAAGGCTTCGCTCAGGACTTTCAATGTGACTGAAAACCATAGGGGAGGAACCTATGAAATCAACATGCGGATCTCCGTCCCTTCCAACATGGAACTGGACAAAATCATCTCCAGAATCAAGGTTTTGCCCCATGTAACCAAGATTTCGAGACAATAATAACCTTTTAGGTTGCTTTCCTCACTATTATTCCCTAAATTTGTTCGTTATATTTGAATCTATCAAATATAACGGGGATCCGTGACATCGCCCTGGGATTTGGGGCAGGTCACAAGTCGGAACTTCTGCCGGCGGATCCGGCCTCATTCGGCAGCCAGTTTTATTAAAACTGCCGAAAGGGATGATTATTATATTAACTCAAACAATACCATGCGTAAAACAAAAAGCATCCTTGTGGCTGCCCTGACGGCAGCCCTGCTCTGGAGTTGCTCGACTCCAACGAACATCGCGTATTTCCAGGACATGGCTGACCAGCAGGTCCTGGACAATCCGAATGTAACCCCCATCCGGCTTAAGCCGATGGATCAGGTCTCAATCATCGTGAACACCCGTGAGGCGATGATCACTGCGATGTTCAACAAGCCCTATTATTCAAACAGGATCGGTGAAACCCAGTCACTGACCTCCAGCGCCGGAACAAATTACACCCTTTCCGCCAACAATATTTCCGGTTATACCCTTGATGCGGAAGGAAACATCGATTTTCCTGTAATCGGGAAGATCAACTTGGCTGGAAAAACCAGGGAAGAGGCAGAGGAACACATCAAGAACATGATTATTGCCAGCAAGCAGACCAAGGAGGCGGTGGTAACCGTCGAGTTCATGAACCTCGGTTTCTCGGTTCTCGGAGAGGTAACCCGCCCCGGTCGCTACAAGATCGATCGTGACAGGTTCACGATCTTCGACGCTTTGGGTCTGGCCGGTGACCTTACGATTGACGGTCAGAGGGAGAATGTGACCCTTGTCCGCCATAATGGCCAGAACGACGAGGTGTACAAACTCAATCTTCTGGATGCAAGCCAGATTTATTCCTCTCCCGCATTCTATGTCCAGCAAGGCGACATGATCTACGTCACTCCCAACGACAAGCGCATGAGGGAGTCCACTGTCAACGGCAACACCCTGAGGTCCAGCTCAACCTGGATTTCGATGGCATCCTTAGCCGCCTCGCTCATCGCTCTCATGTCAAGGTACAGGCTCAAATTGTAAAGCCCTGCATTGAAATAGTTTTTTGAATATGGAAACACGAAACAATATTCCCCAGAACATGCCAGCAAAGGAGGAGCCCCTAAGCATCAAGGACATCTGGAACCTGTGCATTTCGCACTGGTACTGGTTCGCGTTAGCTGTCGCCGCCTGCCTTTTCATTGCTGCTTTCTACATCTTGAAGACCACTCCGGTCTATACCCGCAGTGCATCTGTTCTCATCAAGGAGGACACTAAGGGTAGGTCAGTATCTTCTGACATTTCCTCTGCTTTCTCAGACCTGGGATTCGGCCAGACTAGGGTTAACGTCAATAACGAGATTGTGAACTTCAAGTCTCCGGACTTGATGCTTCAGGTGGTTAAGAACCTCAATCTCAACACTGACTATAAAAAGCCTGGCCGCATGCACGACTGGACTCTTTATGGCAGCCAACTTCCTGTGAACATCGAGTTCCTCGAACTTGGAGATAACGGATTCGCTACTCTTACCATCAACCCCAAGGACTCGTCCAATGTCGTTCTGAAGGATTTTGTCACAAGGAAAGATGGTAAGAAGGTGAAATTCTCCGATAAAGTGTCGGTCCATCTGGGTGACACTGTCAAGACTCCCATCGGCAATGTCTCAGTGGTACGTACGCCATTCTCAGATGACTTGGAGTTTGATTACCCCCTGAAAGTCACCCGGACAGGACTTCTCAGTACCGCCCGTGCCTTTTCCAACAGGCTCGGAGCGACCCTTAACGGAAAGAACACGACAGTTATCGATCTTGGTATCAATGATGTCAACACCCGTCGTGCCGAGGAAATCCTCCAGATGGTGATCAATGTTTACAATGAGAACTGGATCAAGGACAAGAACCAGATTACGACCAGCACAAACGAGTTCATCGCCGAACGACTCAGGGTTATCGAGGATGAACTTGGCGATGTGGATAAGTCCATTACCAAGTTCCAGAGTGAGAACATGGTCCCTGATGTCGGTGCAGCCGCTACGATGGAAATGCAGCTCTCAGCAGAGGCGGGCAAGCACATCATGGAACTGAACAACCAGCTCTCCATAGCAAGGCATCTCCAGACAGAGATCCGCAATGCCGGACCAAGGAACCTTATTCCTGCGAATGTCGGAATCAGTGATCCGACGGTGAACAGCCTGGTTTCCCAGTTCAACACCATCATGCTCCAGAGGAATCGTCTTGCCGAGAACAGTTCCGATGAGAACTACCTGGTTATGGATATGGACGCCCAATTGGCTGCTCTCAAGTCCTCTATCCTGTCATCCATTGACAACTACATCATCGGCCTGAACACCCAGATGGGTTCTTCACGTGCTGCCCAGGGCAGGGCGAATGCAAGGGTATCCAGCGCCCCTATCCAAGCAGGAAGGCTCCTTTCCGATGAGCGTCAGCAGAAGGTTAAGGAGGCACTGTATCTCTTCCTCCTCCAGAAACGTGAGGAGAACGAACTCTCCCAGGCTTTCACAGCCTATAACACCAGGGTGGTTGTTACTCCCGGAGGAAGCAATATTCCCATTGCTCCCAACAAGAAGATGATCCTTTTGCTCGCATTGCTGCTCGGACTCGCGATTCCGTTCGGAATCCTTTACCTCAGGGAGACTTTGAATACTTCAGTCCGTGGCCGCAAGGACCTGGAGAATCTCAGTACTCCTTTCCTTGGCGAACTGCCCACTATGGCTGCTCACAAGAAGAATGTCCTGGGCGGAATAAAGATTACTGACAATCCTGAGGACAGGAAGATCGTCGTCAAACCTCATAGCAGGAATATGATCAACGAGGCCTTCCGCGTGGTAAGGACCAACCTGGAGTTCATGCGTAATAAGGACGGATCTTCGAAGACCGTAATGTTCACATCTATGAACGTCGGTTCAGGAAAAACCTTCTCCTCTGTCAATCTTGCGACTGCCTTGGCCATTAAGGGCAAGAGAGTCATCGTGGTTGACCTTGACCTCCGCAAGCGTTCCATGAGTGTCTTTGCCGGACAGCCTAAGCTGGGTATCACTGACTTCCTGAGTGGCCGTGTGCTGGACTACAAGACCCTTATAGTCCATAATGTCGGTGAGAATCCTCTGGATATCATGCCTGTCGGCACCATGCCTCCGAACCCTTCGGAGCTTTTGGCAGAGCCGGCTCTCGGGAAGATGCTCGAGGATATGAAGAAGACCTATGACTACATATTCCTTGACTGCCCTCCTGTGGAGATCGTCACCGATCCGGACATCATCGCCCCGCTTGCCGACATGACCATCTTCGTGATCCGTGCCGGCCTGCTTGAAAGGAGCATGCTGCCTCAGATTGACAAGTACTACACCGAGAAGAAGTACAACAATATCTCACTGCTGCTCAACGGTACCGAAGGTTCCGGTCGCTATGGCTACAAGTACGGCTATAAGTACGGCTACAAGTATGGCTACAAGAGTGGCTATGGCTACGACTACGAGAAGGACGAAGAAGAATAATCCTGCATGTTCAATCTCGACAAATTCATCTCGCAGAACGTGACATTCCGGAAGCAGAGTATGTTCTTGGAGGATATCGAATCCAACAAGGACGCTTTGCTTCGGGAGATTCAGGATAAGAAGGTCTGTGTCATCGGAGGGGCTGGAACCATTGGTTCCAGTTTCATAAAGTCGGTTCTGCGATTCTATCCTAAAAGCCTCGTTGTAGTTGACATCAACGAGAACGGCCTGGCGGAACTGGTCCGTGATATCCGTAGTACAGAGGGCATGTATGTGCCGGAAGAGTTCAGGTGCTATGCCTTGAACTTTGCCGACCCGATCTTTGCGAGGATATTCCGTGAAGAGAAAGGCTTTGACATCGTGGCCAATTTTTCCGCACACAAGCATGTCCGCAGCGAAAAGGACAGGTACAGCGTCCAGGCTCTGATAGAGAACAACGACATCAAGGCCAAGAAGCTGATGGATTTGCTGTGTGAGTTCCCTCCGAGGCATTTCTTCTGTGTCAGTACTGACAAGGCTGCCAATCCTGTCAACATCATGGGGGCCAGCAAGCGCATCATGGAGGATCTGGTCATGGCCTATAACGCCAAGTTCAAGGTGACCTCTGCGCGGTTCGCCAATGTGGCCTTCAGCAACGGTTCACTGCCTGATGGATGGCTTCATCGCCTCCAGAAAAAACAGCCCCTGGCAGCTCCCAGTGATGTGAAACGATTCTTTGTTTCTCCAGAGGAGGGCGGACAGATCTGTATGCTGGCTTGTATCCTTGGAAACGGAGGGGAGATTTTCTTCCCCAAGCTTCATGAAGACCAGATGCTGTCATTCAGTACTATCTGTGATTCATTTGTCTCGGAAGAAGGTTTCAGGAAAAAGGAATGTGCGGATGACGCCGAAGCCAGGAAGTACGCGGCATCGATGGATTATGATAGCGACACCTATCCGGTGGTCTATTCTGAAAGCAACACCACAGGAGAAAAGCCCTACGAGGAATTCTTCATTCCTGGAGAACCTCTGGACATGGACCGTTTTTCCTCACTGGGTGTGATCGAAGCATCAGCGCGTCGCCCTCTTGGCGAGATTGATTCTTTCTTCAGGAGTCTCGAGGAGTTGTTCGCAAGACCTGATTTCACCAAGACGCAAGTCGTTGAGGCAATCAAGGAATTCATCCCGAATTTCGAGCACGAAGAAAGAGGCAAGAACCTGGATCAAAGAATGTAATGGCATATAGAATTCCTCTTTTCAATCTGAATTTCGACGAGCGGGAGGCCCAGGCCGCTTACGATACCATCAAGTCCGGCTGGATCTCCACAGGTCCGAAGAACGCAGAACTCGAACAGATGTTCATCGACATGTGGAATGTCAAGTATGCAGTCAGCATGAGCAACTGCACTGACGCCCTTCACACATGCTGCATGGTTTGCGGCTTCGGTCCTGGCGATGAAGTAATCTGTCCTTCACTGACATTCGCAGCGTCATGCAACTGCATACGCTATGTCGGTGCGACTCCTGTGTTTGCTGACATAGTGGGACCCGACCACATAAACATCGATCCCGAGGACATTGAGAGAAGTATTACTCCAAGAACCAAGGGCATCGTAGTCGTCCATATGGCTGGTTTCCCGGCCAGGATGGATGAAATCATGGCGATTGCCAGGAGGCATGGGTTGAAAGTGATCGAGGATGCGTGCCATGGCCCTCTCTCAGAGTACAATGGACGGAAACTGGGCACAATAGGTGACTGTGCGGCATTCAGTTTCTTCTCCAACAAGAACATTTCCACCGGAGAAGGCGGAATGTTTATTACCAACGATGAGGAGATGGCAAGGAAGGCCCGTCTGATACGGAGCCACGGGATGACGACAATGAGTTACCAGAGGGCAAGCGGCCATGCTACTGAATATGACATCTCCTGCCTTGGGTACAATTTCCGCATGGATGACATACGCGCTTCAATAGCCATTGAGCAACTTAAGAAGCTTCCTGGCGATCTGGAAAAGCGAACCAAGGTTAGGGAGCAGTATGTCAAGCGTCTCTCTGGAATGGATGGAGTCGCAGTCCCTTTTGCAGGAAACCCAGGGTTCGCAAGCAACTATATCCTCCCTGTCGTCCTTCTGGACTGTACGAAGGAAAGGCGGAACAGGGTACGTGAATATATTCATGCGGCTGGAATCCAGACCAGCGTCCACTATCCCGCAGTACACAGGTTCAGTACCTACAAGGGATTGGGAGCGGTTTTGCCCCGCACTGAATACGTTTCTGACAATGAGATCACCCTCCCGATGTATGCGGCTTTGACCGAGGAGCAGGTTGATTTCATCTGTGGCGTTTTCGAGAAAGCACTTCATGAGGTCAAGTAAGAAAGTCGTCCTCGTTTTTGGATGCGGAGAATTGCAGCGTTCGATAATCGGACGAGCCCATAAAAGGGGACTTTTCGTGGTTGGAATAGACCCGTGCGAGGACGCCGGTTGCCGTTCTGATGTTGATGCTTTCGAGGTGGTTGGAGGTCAGGATTACGAAGGCACCTGCTCCGTGGTGGAGGAATATGGTGTCGATGCCATAGTGACGGCAGCAACTGACAAGCCTCTCGTAATGATGGCGCGTATTGCGGCCAGATACGGATTCCCATTTGTTTCTGTTGACACGGCCCGGTGGTCAACGGACAAATACCAGATGAAGCACCGTTTCATGGATTCTGATGTTCCCTGCGCCAAGGGTCTTCTGGTCAGCTCTACTTCAGAGGTTGAAGGTTTTGACTTCCCGGTAATCGTAAAACCCAGGGATAATTCCGGAAGTCGTGGCGTAAAGCTCTGCCGCACGAATGAGGAAGTTGCTGTTGCTGTTGTCGAGGCAAAGGAGTATTCAAAAATGGAGTCTGTCCTTGTAGAGGAATATGTTGAGGGGAGGGAGTTCAGCGTTGAAGCCCTGCATTGCTCCGGCAAGACTGACATTATTCAGTTCACAGAGAAGAGGACTACCGAATTTCCTTATAATGTTGAACTCGGCCACAGACAGCCTGCCAACCTTACGGAGACACAGAAAGAACTCGTAGGGGTTATCGTGGAACAAGCCGCCAAAGCACTCGGCTTTGAGAATTGTCCCTCGCATACTGAGCTTAAGATTAATGACAGAGGCATATTTGTCATAGAAACCAGTCCACGCCTCGGTGGTGATTACATCACCTCCGCTTTGGTGCCTCTCTCATCTGGAATCAACATGGAAGACCAGTTGCTCCACATAGCCCTTGGAGAGGAGATTGACACTCAGACAGGCAGGGAGGAAAAAGCTTCAGGGATTTGCTATCTGAACCTTCCGTGCGGAGTGGTCAAAGAGGTTTCCCCGGACATTGCTGGCATAGCGTTATGGCCAGCGGTGCGTGAATTCAGTACCAGCCTGCAGGCAGGCGACCTTGTCAATCCTATCACGAGTAGTCTCAACCGTTATGGCCATTTCATCCTTCAGACAGACGACCGTTCGGAACTGGACAGGCTGATGGATGCTTACGAAAATAAGATAATGAGTTACTTCTCAAGATGAGAACGATAGTAGTTTTCGGAGCCACGGGAAAAGTCGGGTGTTACACGACCCTTTATCTTAAAGAGATGGGGTACGATGTAATTGCCGTTGGACGAAGGGTTTCGGACAATGGTTTCTTTGCTGATCATGGGATTCCTTACGTCTCGCTTGATATTCTTTGTCCGGAAAATTTCAGTAAGTTGCCTCAGGAAGGTATATATGGAGTGATCCATATGGCCGCTACCCTGCCGGCAACCATGAAGGGGTATGACCCTCATGAATATGTCCGCTCGAACTTAGACGGAACTCTCAATGTGTTGGATTATGCCGTTAAGGCTGGAGTCCAGAGATTTGTCTTTCCAAAGTCTTGGTCCGATATTCTCTACCTTACCGGGAAATTGGATCCGATTTCCGCTGATGCCCCTGTGAAGTTCCCCTTGAACACAGATCATACGGTCTATGCCATCACCAAGAATGCTGCTTGCGATATAATCCAGCATTATTCAGTGAAATATGGCTTCAGGTATTATATACTGCGTTTCCCGAATATATTTTGCTATCATCCCAACCCGACCTACTATGTGGATGGCAAGAAACGCTGGACAGGGCAAAGGGCTATTATCGAGCAGGCAAAGCGAGGGGAGGAGATTGAGCTTTGGGGCAATCCCGAAGCAGCACGTGACGTTTTCTATGTCAAGGACTGCACCCAAATCATTGAGAAGTGCTTGTCAGCTGACGGGGAAAGTGGAACATATAATGTCGGGACGGGTAAGGTGGTGTCCAGGATGGATCAGATAAAGGGACTGATTGAGGTATTCGGAGATCCTGGCAATCCTTCTCGTATCGTAGTCAGGGCTGACAAACCCGATTCTCCAACATATCTTCTCGACATTTCGAAGACTGTCGATCAGTTGGGCTTTGTCCCACGATATGACTATCTGGCATACCTCAAGGACCTCAAGCATGAGATGGAAGTCAACCGTTTCGAAAAGCTATGGGGAAAGGAAAGCGATTATACCGACGGATTAGCATGATAACGATGAAAAAGGACAATTCTAAGGCTTTTGAAACTGTACAGAGATGTTCGGTCAGCCTTGACACCTCGTTGCTTGATGCGATGAAGCTAATGGACGAGACAAAGGTCAAGACCTTGTTCGTCCTCAGGGAGGATTCCTTTGAAGGGATAGTCACTCTCGGTGACATCCAAAGGGCAATAATCAACAACATTGCCCTGTCTGAACCTGTCAGCAAGATTCTCGACAGGAACAAGATCTATGGATACATCTCCGAAGGAGAGGATGCCATCAAAGAGAAGATGCGCAGGATGCGTGCTGAGGCCATGCCGATCCTCGATGAGGAGGGGAATCTGGTGGATGTCTGGTTCTGGAAAGACCTGTTCAACAAAGCCGATCTGGCTAAAAGAGAGAAGATTGATTTGCCTGTGGTCATCATGGCCGGCGGCAAGGGCACTCGTCTGAAGCCTCTCACAAACGTGATACCGAAACCCTTGGTGCCTGTCGGTGACAAGACCATCCTGGAAGTAATCATGGACCAGTTCGAGGCGATCGGATGCACTAAGTTTTACATGAGCGTCAACTACAAGAGCGATCTCCTTCGTTACTATCTGGATCAACTGGAGCACCGTTACGATGTGGAGTTCTTTGAGGAAGAACAACCACTCGGAACTATCGGAAGTGTGTCCTTGTTGAAGGACAGGATTACCACGCCGTTCTTCGTCAGCAACTGCGATAGTATAAATGAGCAGGATTACCGCGACGTTTACGATTATCATTGCAACAATCACAATGATATGACTATCGTTACGATGGTCAAAAGCTTCAAGATTCCATACGGTGTTATTGAGACAAGCGAGGATGGACTGATGACGAACCTTCGGGAGAAGCCTGATTTGACTTTCCAGGTGAACACCGGAGTTTACATACTCAATCCGGAGTGTATTGATGAGATCCCGGAGGGAGAGTTTTTCCATATCACCCAACTTATGGAAAGGATAAAGGCCAGGGGAGGCCGGGTCGGTTGTTTCCCTGTGAGCGAGCATGCCTGGAAGGACATGGGTGAGTGGCCGGAGTATTTGAAAATGATAGACGTTCTTTAGGTTATTCCGATGGAATTGCTTCTGGTCGCCGGGACCGCCAATGACATATTCATTTACAACTATGCAAAATGGTTGAAAAAGACCATGGATTGCCGCATTGATGTCTTTGAATTCAGTCATTCGTCATTCCAAGGTTACGGCTCGGAGTTCTATGATCATGTGCAGACAGCAAAGAGCATCTGGTTCCCGGTCGCGAAGATCAGACGCAATCTCAATGTCTTTGTCAATGCAAGAAGCCTGAAGCGTTACCTCCAAAGCAGGCACTATGATGTGATCCATGCCCATAGAGTGTTGCCACCTCTCGTACTCCAGAATGCGTTGAAGGAGCATTGTAGCAAACTCGTCCTGACCTTCTGGGGAGGTGAATTCTCCAAGGAGACAATCCTGTTTTCTTCAGGATTGTACCGCCGCTGTCTGGACAAGCTTTCAAAGCAGGTCGACGGTATCATCAACAGCTCAAGCAACAGGGACAGTATCCTGAAACACTTACCGTATTTCAAGGGTTCTTACAAGACTGCAATCCTCGGTTCGGCTCCTCTGGAGGCTCTTTATTCCTTAATGGAAAAGGAGTCTAGGGAAGAATCAAAACGTAAACTTGACATGCCTGAGGGCAAGGTTTCTGTCATGATTGGCTATAGCGGCAAGGTCCTGCACAGGCATATTCCCATCATAAGGGAACTTGCAAAATATCCGTCTCTGAGGGACAAGATACACATTCTTGCTCCAATGACCCGCGGGTCCAAGGATGAATATGTGGCAGCTGTCGGCCGGGAATTGGAGGATTCCGGATTCTCCTATTCTCTCATAAGCGGTCGTTTTCTGTCAGACGAAGACATGGCCAGGGTACGTAATGCTACTGACATAGCCCTTCAGTTCTCGGAATGGGATGGCTTTTCGCGTAGCATAGTGGAGTGTCTCTGTGCCGTAGCAGTCCTTGTGTACGGCAGCTGGCTGGATTATGGCCGACTCCTTTCTCCTGCCGGTTTTGAAGGGATCGAAGTTGACAGCATAGAATCAGGTGTTTCTGCCTTGACGGACATTGTTGGTAACTTGGATCATTACAAGGACATGACCAACCGCAACAATGAAAGCGGACGTCACCAGGGGCTATGGTCGGAGTGCATAAAGGATTGGGTGAACGCATATAAAGAATTGATGAAAGAGTAGGATGTTCAGGTTCTTCAAGGATTTCTTGATTTATGGGATGGCGTCGCTGCTTGGGAAGATTGCTGCAATCTTCCTGATGCCGCTGTACACCAACATCCTTACGAAGGAGGAATATGGAGCCATGGCACTCATCACCAGTGTCCAGGGCCTGATCGGGCTGGTCTCCAACCTTAACATCCATTCCGGAATAGCAAGGGACTATTATGAAAAGGGGATCGACCGGAAGAGACTTGTCTCCACGGGATTCATTTCTATTCTCTCTCTCTCTTTGAGCATCATGGCAATAGGCTTGATGACCAGACACTTCTGGGGAGAACAAGTACTTGGATTGGATGCAAGATTCATCCCGGCCTTTACGGTACTGCTTCTCAATGTCCCTGCCGGAAGCCTGATGTCCTATTTCGCAATACTCACCCGTTTCAGGAAGCAGCCGGTGCGGTTCGCCGTAGGATCTATCATTCAGCTGATCATCCAGTTGACCATATCCATCGTCGGGGTTGTTGTCTTGCACGCAGGAATCATAAGCATATTCCTGGGAATGCTCGCCGGAGAGTTGTTTGCACTAGTCTATTTCGCAATTCTCAACAGGGAGCACATCGGATTTCATTTCGACAGGGAGATCCTCAGGCGGGCGCTCGTCTTTGCAATCCCTACTCTCCCTGCAATCCTTGCCGGATGGCTCGATTCTTCGATGGGTCAGATCCTGATTGGGAAACATATTTCCATGGAGGAACTCGGGGTCTATTCAGTGGCTTTATCAATTGCATCCGTGTTCACTCTGATCAGCACCGCTCTCCAGAACGTCTGGGCACCGTTCCTTTATGAGAATTACACCAAGCCAGACTTCAACAAGCTCATTCGCAAGCTTTTTGGGATTATTTCTTTGGCGCTTATCATGATCACCCTTCTCTTCTCGATGTTCTCGCGGGAAGTCGTGTTGCTCCTGAGTAACAAGGGGTACATCGATGCCGGCAAGTATATAATCCTGCTCTGCATCCCGATGAGTTTTTATCTTATGTTCCCTTTCGCATCGTCCGGAGTCTCTCTAAGCCGCGATACAAAGTATATAGGAATTTCTTATGTCGCAGGGAGCTGTGTCAACCTGCTGTTCCTGTTCATGACTATCAGCCGTCTGGGTGTACTTGCAGTACCACTGTGCCTCGCGGCATCCAGGATATTGTCCTTCTTCATGCTTTACTCAGCGTCAGAAAGGAAGATCGGATACAGGTTGCCAGTCCATCTGCTCCTGCTATTGATTCTGGTGGCAGTCGCCGGCTATATTGTGGTTTCTTTACAACTTGGTTTATTGACAAGGAGCCTGATAGCAGTCGTGACAGTTTCGCTGCTGGCCTGGTATGTCTCCAGGCATTTTGACTTGGAATCTGTTATCGCCAGTTTTAAAGAATCGCAGTTTAATACTTCTGAAACATGAAAATAGCTGTTGCAGGAACTGGATATGTAGGCCTGAGCCTTGCGGTTTTGCTGTCTCGCTTCCACGAGGTGACGGCAGTGGATGTTATCCCGGAAAAGGTCGATAAGATCAACCGGAGGGAGTCTCCTATCCAGGATGAATACATCGAGAAATACCTTGTCGAGGAAACCCTTAACCTGAAGGCAACCCTGGATGGGCGCAGTGCTTATTCCGGTGCCGACTATGTGATAATAGCAGCTCCTACCAACTACGATCCCAAGAAGAACTTCTTTGACACGTCACATGTGGAAGAGGTGATCAATCTGGTACTTGAGGTCAACCCTTCCGCCATCATGGTTATAAAGTCCACTGTTCCTGTAGGATACACCAAGTCTGCCAGGGAGAAGTTCTCTTACAGGGAACGTCTTTCTGACGGGACTTTCAAGGTGGTGGTACCGAATATAATCTTTGCTCCGGAGTTCCTCCGTGAGAGCAAGGCTCTATATGACAATCTCTACCCCTCACGCATTATCGTCGGTTCCGATCCGGTCCCTGAACTTGTCGAAAGGGCCCGCACTTTTGCCTCCATCCTTAAGGATGCATCCCTGAAGCCTGATGTCCCCGTTATCCTCATGGGCTCCACCGAGGCCGAAGCAGTCAAACTCTTCGCCAACACCTATCTTGCCCTGAGGGTATCGTATTTCAATGAACTGGACACCTATTCAGAGATGAAGGGCTTGGACACTCAGGCCATTATTAGGGGAGTTTGTCTTGACCCAAGGATTGGTGACCACTACAATAATCCTTCTTTCGGTTATGGTGGCTACTGTCTCCCGAAGGACACCAAGCAATTGTTGGCGAATTTCCGGGACGTGCCAGAGAATCTTATTCAGGCTATCGTCGAGAGCAACCGCACCCGCAAGGACTTCATTGCTGACCAGGTTCTTGAGAAGGCGGGTTATTATACTGCCTCCAGCGCTTTCGATACTGCGCAGGAGAGGGATGTGGTCGTCGGGGTGTACCGCCTGACTATGAAGATGGGATCCGATAACTTCCGTCAGAGTGCCATCCAGGGAATCATGAAGAGAATAAAGGCTAAGGGCGCCAAGGTGATTGTCTATGAACCTACGCTTGAGAATGGCATCACATTTTTTGGAAGCCGTGTGATTAATGATCTTGAAGAGTTCAAACGTCTTTCCGATTCCATTATCGCCAACAGGTACGATTCCGCCCTGGACGATGTGGCAGATAAGGTCTATACAAGGGATATTTTTAGAAGAGATTAAATATGTTCAATTTAATTCAGTTACCTTATAGTGTCGAGGCACTTGAGCCGGTTATAAGTGCAAGGACACTGGAGTTCCATCACGGAAAACATTTGAAAGGCTATGTTGATAACCTGAACAAACTGATAACAGGTACTCCTTTTGAGGAAATGCCCTTGGAAGAGATTGTCCGAAAGTCCGACGGTGCAGTCTTCAACAACGCCGGCCAGATCCTGAACCACAACATGTATTTCGAGCAATTTGCCCCCTCCCATCCGGTTGGTGAGCCTGTCGAACCACCGGTCCATGAGCCTGTCGAAGGGCCGCTGATGTTGCAAATTAAGAAGCAATGGGGCTCTCTCGAAGCCTTCCAGTCCGAATTCGTCGCAAAGGGCGTCGGCCTCTTCGGCTCCGGCTGGGTTTGGCTGTCGGCTAAGGAAGACGGCTCTCTCGTCATTACCCAGGAGCCCGGAGCTTCCAATCCGGTTGTCAAAGTCCTCAAGCCTCTCCTGACCTTTGACGTCTGGGAGCACGCCTATTATCTTGACTACCAGAACCGCCGTGCCGACCACCTCTCCGCCCTCTGGAAGATCGTCAACTGGGAGATAGTTGAAGGGCGCTATTAATTTAATGATAACTAAACTTTAAATCATGGAAAACAAAGGAAAGAATGTAAAGATGACAGATGTTTCTACCGTAGATGTCGAAGCTCGAATGATAATTCTGCGTAATCAATCCGTGATCGCTGATGCTGATGTAGCAGATTTGTATGGTATAGAGACTCGTGCTGTGAATCAAGCTGTTCGAAACAATCAGGATAAGTTCCCCGCGGATTATGTATTCGAATTGAATAAAAGTGAGTTGCTAGATTTGAAATCAAAAATTTTGATATCAAATGTATCAGATAGTAATCGCCGTGGGACAAAGGTGTTCACAGAAAAAGGCTTGTACATGTTAGCTACTATTCTTAAGAGTGATCGTGCCAAGGCTGTTACTTTTGCCATTATCGAGACCTTCGCCAAGGTACGAAGTCTGAAACGGGAATTGGTAGAACTGCATAAGGAGACCGACAAGGAGAAGCAGGCTTCAAAGATGAAACATTTTGGTGAAGTACTGACTGACATAGTGATGCCAGATCTGGAAACGCAGGAGACAGAGTCGTCGTTAGAATTGAATTTCATTATTGGTAAGATCAAGCATTCTGTCAAGAGAGTGCGGAAAGAGGAATAGAGAATATGAAGAAAGTAATGCTGGTTTTTGGGACTCGGCCGGAGGCAATCAAAATGTGCCCTCTGGTGAAGGAGTTCCAGAAACATGCTGAGGATTTTGAGACAATAGTCTGCGTGACTGGGCAGCATCGCGAAATGCTGGACCAAGTGCTTAAGATATTCGAAGTCACGCCAGACTATGATTTGAATATAATGAAGCAGTGGCAGGACCTCTATGATGTTACAGCTCGTGTGCTGACTGGGATGCGAGATGTCTTAAAGGAGGCGAAACCTGATGTGGTCCTGGTACATGGAGACACAACGACTTCAACAGCTGCCGCGCTTGCTGCCTTCTATCAGCAGATTCCCGTCGGTCATGTTGAGGCAGGACTTAGGACTCATAACATCTACAGCCCATGGCCCGAAGAGATGAACCGCCAGATAACCGGACGTATCGCGACTTACGATTTCGTACCGACTCCACTCAGCCGCCAGAACCTTCTGGACGAGGGAGTCTCCGAGGTTAAAATCACAGTCACCGGTAACACCGTAATCGACGCCCTCCATATGGTGGTTTCGAAGATGGAGTCCAATCCTGAGCTCGAAGGAGCCCTACGTGCTAAACTCTACCGCTGCGGCTATAATGTTAACCGGCTACCGGTTGGTGAGCCTGTCGAACCAACTTCTGGTCGTCGCTTGGTCCTTATCACCGGCCACCGTCGAGAGAACTTCGGCGAGGGCTTCATCAGTATGTGTACGGCCATCAAGGATTTGACGATGAAATATCCAGACGTGGACTTCGTTTACCCGATGCACCTGAACCCCAACGTACGTAAGCCTATTCATGAAGTCTTCGGAGAGAACCTTGACAATCTTGGAAATATGTTCTTCATTGAACCCCTTGAGTATCTTGAGTTTGTCTATCTGATGAGCAAATCCTTCATCGTCCTGACTGACAGTGGTGGCATCCAGGAAGAGGCCCCGGGTCTGGGCAAGCCTGTTCTCGTTATGCGCGATACCACTGAGCGTCCCGAGGCTCTTGATGCAGGAACAGTGAAACTCGTTGGCACAGACTACGACAAGATTGTCGGAGAGGTTTCCGACTTGCTGGATAATCCCTGTGCCTATGAGAAAATGTCGCATGCAGTAAATCCCTATGGTGACGGCTTGGCTTGCGGCAGGATAGTGGATAGATTGAAAAGTAAACAATAGAAATATGATCAACGTAATCGGACTGGGCTATATTGGATTGCCTACAGCGTTGATGATGGCATCTCATGGAGTTGAGGTCATCGGAACGGACTACAATAAGGAACTAGTCGCAACCCTGAATGAAGGGAAGACTACTTTTAAGGAGAAGGGACTTGACGAACTGTTCAAGGAGGCCGTTGTGAAAGGCATAAATTTCACTACAGAGTATCAAACAACTGATACATATATCATCTCTGTCCCCACACCCTACGACAAGTTCAGCAAGAAAGTCGATCCTTCCTATGTGATTGCCGCAGTCAAGGACGTGATGAAGGTGTGTCCGAAAGGTGCTACTGTCGTTATTGAAAGTACTGTCAGCCCCGGCACTATTGACAAATACATAAGGCCCATTATTAAGGATATCAATCTCGTTCATGCCCCCGAGCGTATCATTCCCGGCAATATGGTCTATGAACTCCTAAATAATAACCGTACGATTGGCGCCGATAGTCGTGAAATTGGAGAGAAGGTAAAGAGTTACTACGCTTCATTCTGCCAGGGCGAGATTGTCGTTACCGACATCCGCACCGCCGAGATGACCAAGGTGGTCGAAAACACTTTCCGTGCTGTCAACATCGCCTTCGCTAACGAACTTGCTCGCATCTGTCGTCACGACAACATGGATGTGTATGAAATCATAAGGATCTGCAATATGCATCCACGTGTGAATATCCTTCAGCCTGGTCCCGGCGTCGGCGGCCACTGTATCAGCGTTGATCCGTGGTTTCTGGTGGGGGACTATCCCCAACTGGCCAAGGTAATCGACGAGAGTATGAAGACCAACGACGGCCAGCCGTCTTTTGTCCTAGAACGTATTTATGAGATCATGAAGGAGAACGGTATTTCGGACACTGGCCGTGTGGGACTATATGGTATCACCTACAAGGAGAATGTGGACGATATTCGTGAGAGTCCGACTCTTCAGATGCTCGACATCCAGGAGCGTCACCTTGCCAGCCCACTGAAGACCTTCGATCCCTTCTTCACCGACAAAGCGATTGTGCCGAACCAGATTCTTGACTTTGACCAGTTCCTGAATGAAGTGGATATGGTCGTTATTATGGTCAAGCACGATCACATCAAGCAGCGCTGGGACAAACTCCGTGGCAAGGTGATCATCGATTGCCATAATGTATGTCCGATCGGTGAGAGGGTGTATCATATCTAGATTTTTTAACGTTAAATGTTGAATTTTTGTAAATTTTAAATAATATTTCTATAATTGCCGTTAGTTTCTAACGGATAAGCCATGCTTTTAAGATTTGTCATAAAGAACCTATACTCTTTCAAAGAGCAGACCGAGTTCAATCTGTTCCCAAGCAGTCGCGCTGCACATCATCAGCACCACAAGATTAAGTGCGACCATGCTGAGGCTTTGAGATTCAGCTCGATTTATGGAGCAAATGGCGCTGGAAAGAGTAACCTGGTTAAGGCCCTTACAGATTTCCAGGCATTTGTGGCCAGAGGAGGTGTTGGTGGCAGTATTTTCGAGCCATATAAGTTTCAGTTGTCAAAGGAGTGTATTGGTGAACCTGTGTCAATGGCAATAGAGTTTTGCCATGAGAACACGGTTTATTACTATTCCATAGAGGTGGACACTGGAACCGTCAATTACGAATCCTTGTCTGTATCCAAAGGAAAGAAAGACATAACTGTTTTTGAAAGAAAAGGCAATAGAAAGCAGTCCGTATTTTTTGGCGAAGAGTATCTGAAGGACAAGAAGAATAAGCTGTTCTCAAGTGTTTTGGAAGAGAAACTGCTCAATAAGGATGTTTTCCTCCTTAGTTTCATGGCTGTCAATTATCCGAATGAGATTCAGGGTATAAAGGAGACTTATTCATGGATACTTAATAACCTTCTGATCGTTAGTTCTGAGGGCATGAAGAATCTACCAGTAATACATGCTCTTGACACTAATCCAGAAATGAGGAACCTTCTGATGCGGATGCTCCCAGGTATGAAGACCGGGATCTCCAATATGTCTGTCATTCATTCAGAAGTAGAAGAAGGTGGACTCAGGCCTGAACTGGTTAGCCAGATTAAGAGCACTCCTGGACGTGCATGGACATTTCCTGGTAGATTTGATCCGAGGATTAAAGACAATCTTGTTTATGAGAACGGAAAGATAATACGCAAAGATCTTCAACCGTTCCATCGTCTCGAAGATGGAACCGAGGTGAAGATGCCTATCAATTTCGAGTCTGACGGAACAATACGCTTAATTGAGTACACGCCAGTGATCTACTTGATTCTCAATCAGGATTGTACTGTAGTGATTGACGAGATTGAACGCAGTCTTCATCCGATACTCATAAAAGAGATAATCAAGAAGCTTTCTGAGAGTCAAGTCGCCAAGGGACAGCTTGTTTTCACGACACATGAGTCCTGCCTCCTGGATCAAGAAATCCTTCGTCCCGATGAGATTTGGTTCGCTCAAAAAGACCAGGACCAGGCCACCCAACTCTATCCTCTTAGCGACTTCAGTATCCATAAGACGGCCAGTATCGAGAATGGCTATCTTAACGGACGGTATGGAGGCATACCATTCTTGTCTAACCTAAATGATTTGAAATGGTAATATGATAACCAGACGTAAATACTACGAAAAACTTCAGCCGACAAAGGATGCACACAAGGTGTATATCGTCTGCGAAGGCAAAGGGACGGAGCCAGATTATTTCGCATTTTTCGAAGGGCTCTCATCCAATTTGGAGGTAGTTGTCATTCCTCCGGAAGATGGATCCGATCCAATGAAATTGAAAGCATTGGCTGAAAGCAAGTTTTTTGGTGACGACAGCAAATTCAGAATTGATTATCAGGCGCATGACACATTGTGGTTCGTTATCGACACAGACTCATGGGAAAGAGAAGGAAAGATATCGCCATTGCGCCGGTTCTGCTCCTCAATCAATTCCGAGGGTGCTGAGGCCTGGAAAAAGTACAGTGAGGTTAAACCTTATTCCGTGTGCAATGTTGCCCAAAGCAATCCGAGTTTCGAGATTTGGTTGTACTACCATTTCTTTGAAGATAGGCCCGTCGCTGAGGACGTGGAGAGCCACCCATCATTCAAGGAATATGTCAATTCAGTTATTTCGGGCGGATTTGATTTCCAACGGGATCCTGCAAGGCTCGAGGCTGCAATAGCTAATTCAAAAGCAAATTTCATTGTTGATGAGGCATCTTCTCCGGATTTGTATAGTACTGAAGTATATCGCTTAGGAGAAGAAATTCTGGGATTTGTGAATAAGAATCTGGAGCGTTTGCGGAATAAAATGTGATATGACATTGGTTGATAACTATGCTGGGCCGGCGATGCGGATATTTATATGAATATGATTCCCCGACGTTGTCCAATGCGTGGGATGGTAACCAGAGGATGCTGAATAGTGTTATGAAATAGTAACAGGTAGTTCTGAGTGATTTATTAGATAATTTCCGGATAATAATAAATATTAGAAAATAACCTAATAAATATAAAATATTAGCTATTATTCTAATATTCTAATTATCTTTGTGGCATGAAAGAGATTTATGGAATAGTGTCTTGCGACGTGATTGGTTCAACATCCTTGGATCGGGATGCATTGATTCAATTGCGTAACGACATCCATTCCAGGCTATTTCCAGACATTGATGCATTGTGTCCCGGGTTCTGGGGGCGAGTGGTCAGAGGCGATACCATTGAGTGCTGCCTCGAGCAGTATTGGAAGGCATTCCGTGTAGCCTTGATGATCAAGTGCTGGTTCATGGAGTGGGCATCTTTTCATGGAGTTGAGTACAGAATGCGTAAAGACGGTGTCCGGTATTCTATAGGCATTGGGTCGATGCGCTTGATTGACCGTGATTTGGATATGATGGACGGAGTTGCCATCTATCTTGCAGGACGGAATCTGGATTATATCGCCGACAAAGGACTCACCTCTTATTTTGAGATGGATTCGAAGAACGACGAAGTTAATTCTCTGATTGACAACAGTGTCATGCTTGTTGACCGGATTGTGGGGCAGTCCACCGAAAGGCAGGTCCCAATCCTCTATGATCGGCTTTTGGGCAAGACGGAGGTTGAGATTGCCAGGAGCCTTTCTATCAGCCAAGGGGCCGTCAACCAGCGGGCGATGAATGCTGGCTGGCCATACATCAAGCATACATTGAAACTTTTGGAGCAAATGGATTATGACAGGTATGTGGGGTAGTTTGTTCGTGGGCCTGCTGTTGGCTCATCTTATTGGAGATTTCATGTTGCAGACGGATTCGCTCTGCAAGCTGAAGCAGGAAATAAAGGCCAGCAGTTGGTTCTTGTATGTCCATGCGATTGTCATCTCTTTGCTTTCTTTAGTCGCTATATGGAACCTTCGGCTTTGGTATGTGGCTTTGATCGTCGGAGTGTCCCATCTTCTTATCGACTTGGGTAAAGCCTATGTCAAGAATGACAACGTGTGGGTGTTCGTCTTCGACCAGGTTTTTCACATAATCATCTTGATTGCTGTAGCCTTGCTTTGTGTCAGGCACTTGGGTTGGACAGCTCCTGATTGGCTCACTCTTCAGGTTCAGAAAGCTGAGTGCATCGCCGCTGCAGCCATCC
Organism: Bacteroidales bacterium; assembly: GCA_017962025.1. GTDB lineage: Bacteria > Bacteroidota > Bacteroidia > Bacteroidales > UBA932 > Cryptobacteroides. The sequence continues at coordinate 1,799 of JAGCWD010000095.1, read as the reverse complement.
TTTGCTGGAAGCCCGCCAATCTGTTCATCAAGGAGGTCCTGAAGTATAACCGGGTCAGTTTCCCTACTGACGATTCCAGTTCCTTCCACGCCGGCAAGTTGATAGGAACTCTTGAGCGTTGGCTAATACTAGTATTCCTTCTTATTGGCAGATATGAGGTGATTGGCTTCTTGATTGCGGCGAAATCCATTATCCGTTTCGGAGAAAAGGATAAAGACCAGACAGAGTATTTCTTGGCCGGGACGTTGCTGAGTATTGCGATTGCGGTGGGATGCGGGTTGGTGGTAAGGGTGGTATGAAGATGTTGAGTTTCAAGAAGAACTATGTAGAATTATTAACCGGGGAAGAACCTTGTACAGAACAAATAATAGTAGTAGAAACATATGAACAACGAAGTCAAGATTACAATTGAAGGCTTATTAAAATATGTGGAGTCTTTGGCAAAGCAAGTAGAGGAGATGTTACAGTTTTCCACTTCTGCTAAAGAGCGTGAGTTGCTTACCCGATTAAATTTCTTACTCAAAGCCGGATATGTGGCAAAAGTTATAGATGGTCTGACAAATCATAAGGTTATAATACCGGCGATAAAAAAGATTGAAGAGATGGACAATATTCTTGATGAACTGTATTTACGGGAGTTACACCTATCAACTCCGGAAGAGTATTTCTACAAAGAACTTAGGAAGAAAGATAGAGCACAGCATATGACCTTGCTGATTCTGCTGTGGGGTTTATTTGGTTTTGAGTACGTGTTAGAATAGCTGATGCTTCAAATTAGCAGAAACTTAATTACTCGAGGTGTAGATAATGCATCTTCAGCCGTTATGAAAAATAACTCAAAACAAAAATACAAGTGTATTCGAAGATATGTCTTTGCTCATCAGTGGGATTTGTATAGTTCAATACTATCGGATACAAATGATTGGAGCAAGTGGAGTAGCGGTTCCAGAACCAGGAATATGAAAACGAAGACCATTATTCAACCTATACCGTCACTTGCGTAGGTAGAACGAGACAAGCGTAGCGAGACACTGCTAGCTGATATGCGAACTATGACAGAGGCAGATAGGCCGAGTACGTGCCTGACTCTGCTATGATCGCATGAACACCGATGAAACATAATTGTAACTAACTGACACATAGTGAGGGGAGAATGAAGTTTCTTCGACTATCCCGAACGAGGAAGTGAATACGAGTCAAGAATAAACAGAATAAAAAGAGAAACGAAAAACTATTATGACACAACTATCTGATAAAGAGCATAAGGCACAGATGGCGGACATGGCTTCCTTCGACGAGCAAATGCCTTGCGTAGGGATCTTCTGGTACGATCCTAAAGACCACAGTCTCTTCGGTGTGCGGAAAAAAGAACTAACCCCGAAGATGGTAGAAGACGCCGCTGAGAAAGGTAAGCCTTTCATCAACTATCCACATTTGCATCGCCAGATATGGGCCAAAGAGTTTTTCCGGGCGCAGGCTAAGCACTTAGAGACGAAGTTCAAGGGTGACTATACGCAAGTGCCACGTGGTCGCGTGGCATGGACGATAGACAAGTTCATTGTGCTTGTTGGCAAGTGGGCTGAGCCTATACAGGACGAACTCACTGCGCTACTGGAAAAGGATTTTTCGTTGCCGTACTTCGAGTTCGTCTATGATGAGCACTGGGACCTGGGTCACGGCTGGAGCGGCGACATGCCTCGATGATGCAACAGTAAGGCCCCTGATTCCTCAGCGATTACAATGTTTGTAAGTAGTTGTACCTGATTCAGTTGAAATTAATTGATAATCAGTGAAATAAG
>JAGCWD010000094.1 GCA_017962025.1 Bacteroidales bacterium | reverse complement strand
TGTGAGGTGTCCCCTTGTAACCGTACTTGCGGATGAGTTTGTCGATGTCCGGATCTTCTCCGAATTCCCTTAGGGCTGGTGCAAGGATGATGAGGTCTGCGTTGTCCGCAAGAGCCATCCTGGTCCTGTAAACTGCCTTGTTACCAAGCCAGGTGCTCTTGAATTCCTCCGGATCAAGATAGACAATGCATTTCCTGATCTCGTGTTCAACTATAATGAAGTTGGTTTCCAGGGACAGTTCCGATGCCTTCTCGAAACATTCGAAATCGTCTCCTATGAAAAGTCCCCTGGTGACCAGCTCTCCACTTTCCTCATCCTTCGCCCTTACTGTAAGTACGTAAACTATCGGCAGATCGGAGATGAAATGTTGCCTGGCATATTCTAGCACATCACGTACGGGTGTCCTTGCACGGCCCATGATCCTTTCCATTCCGTAAGAGGCACCCAGGAAATGGCTTTTGTTGATACCTTCAGCACCACCTACTCCCACGAATATGTTCTTGGTGTAGTTTGCCATTCCTATCACCTCATGAGGCACTACCTGGCCGATCGAAAGGATGAGGTCAAAGGAAGGATCGAGGAGAAGTTTGTTGACCTGGGCCGGCCATGAATAGTTTACCCGTCCTTCCGAGACCGCTTTGAGATACTCCCTTGGAACCTCACCTACTGTGACCACATCGTTCCGCCAGTCATGAACGCGGAACTTTTCAGCCGGGACCCCTTCGTACATGGAGCTGATCTGCTCCGGTGTCATCGGAGTATGGGTACCAAGTGCCGGCATGACGTCAGTCAGGGCATCACCGAAATAATCGTTCACCATAGTGGTGATCGGACCGGCAAAGGAGTTGAACCTGGTGTAATCAGGAGGGATGGCCAGTACCCTCTTCCGTGGTCCCATCCTGCCGAAAACCTCTTTCAGGATTGCCTTGATGTCATCAGCAGAGATAATATCTGTCCTGGATCCTCTTGCGTAGTACAGCATTTCCTAACGTTTTACTCTTGCATTGCCTTTCCAGATGCTCCAGACCTGGTCTTCATCGGCAGGCTGTGCATAATCGGTCAGGAAAGTAGTGGCGAGAGCACCGCAAGCCCAACCGAACTGGATCCATTTCTCCGGTTCCCAGCCTTTCAGGTAGGCATAAAGGAGGCCTCCTACGAAACCATCTCCTCCACCGATCCTGTCCAGGACATGGATCTGGCGTGGCTCGACCACGTGCCAGGTCTCCCCTTCCAGCATAATGGCACCCCAGCCATGGCTGTTGGTGTCGTTGACCTGGCGGAGAGTCGTGGCAAAGACCCTGGCTGAAGGATACTCAGCCTTGACCCTGCGGATCATTTCCTTGAAGCCTTCTATCTTGGATGCGATGTCCTTGCCTCCGGCCTCTGGCCCCTGGATTCCCAGGCAAAGCTGGAAATCTTCTTCGTTGCCGATAAGGATGTCGGCTAGAGAACATATCTCACTGAACACTGCCCTGAGTTCGTCTTCACTTCCGGCCCAGAATGACGCCCGGTAGTTGAGGTCGAAACTGATGACAGTTCCATATTCCTTTGCCTTCCTGGCTATTTCAAGGCAGAAGCGGCTTGTGTCAGGACTCAGTGCGGCAATCAGGCCGGAAAGATGAACGATACGGACTCCTTCCTGTCCGAATATCCTGTCGAGGTCGAAGTCCTTCACGTTGAGAGTACGGCCGACTTCGCCAGAACGGTCATTCCATACCCTGGGTCCACGGGAGCCATAGCCGCTGTCAGCTACATTGATCTGGTGACGATATCCCCAAGGACCGCCCTGAGGGACTTCAGGTCCTTCGAAATCCATTCCGCGTGAACGGAGATTGGCCTTGATGAAAGCGGCGAAAGGACTGTCCTTGACAAAAGCAGTCAGGACCTTGACCGGCAAGCCGAGATACGATGATATACTGGCGACGTTGGTCTCGGCACTGGTAGCCTGAAGGCGGAACAGGTCACTGGAATGAACGGGCTGCCCGGCATCCGGGCAAATACGCAGGCCCATGCTGGTCGGAACCAGCATGGCATACCTGCAGTCCTTACCTAAAGAATTATCCATCCTACTTCGTTGGCATAGACTTGATAATACCCTCGTTTACGGCACGGAGCTTCTTTTCATCCATCTTGATGATCTTGCGGTCGTAGGTCATAAGCCCGTTGACCTCTATCTCGACGTCCGTAGTCTGGGTGTAAACTGCAGCACAGCAGCCCTGTTTGATGAGCTGTTTCAGCTGCTCTGCGAAATCGGCATATTCCCTAAGCACATCGTCTCCGCTCTTGTACTGGACATAGCCCCAGTTCTTGTCCGCCTGCCAGAGGTGACCTTCGATAGGGAATCCGATACCTCCGTACTCACCGAGAACATTGATCATGTTCTTGTCCCACATCCTCATGGCAGGATAGGGATAGTGATGGTTGTCCAGGATATCTCCTACTCCTTCCTCCCAGTTTCCGCCGGAAGACTGGTTTATGAGCCTTGTAGGATCGAGTTTCTTGGTGTAGGCGACAACGTCCTTGGTGTCGAATTGGCTCCATGCCTCGTTGAACGGTACCCACACGACTATGCACTGGAACTTCTTGACCTGGTTTATAATCTCTGTCCACTCCTTGTAGTAGTTGGCCTTTGCCTCAGGTGTCGCAGGGAAATCCTCTCCTTCTCCATAATAGTACATACCCCACTTGCCCTTACGGTTGTCGGAGAAGGAAGGCATGTCCTGCCAAACCAGCATTCCGAGCTGGTCGCAATAATAGAACCAACGGTCGGGTTCAACCTTGATGTGCTTACGGATCATATTGAATCCGAAATCCTTGGTCTTCTGGATGTCATACTTCAGTGCTTCGTCAGTTGGAGCGGTGTAAAGCCCGTCAGGCCACCAACCCTGGTCGAGAGGTCCTAACTGGAAGAGAGCCTGACCGTTCAGTCCCATGAGTTTTGTGTTGCTATTCTTCTGGAAGACAGCGATCTCACGCATGGCAGTGTAGGCAGCAACCCTGTCGACAACCTTTCCGTTCCTCAGGATCTGGATGTCCAGGCCATAGAGATATGGTGAATCAGGAGACCAGAGTTTGGGATTTCTGACATTCAGGGTGACAGTGCCACCAGGAACGGTCATTCCGGAAGCAAGAACCGAATACATGCCGTCTGCTGCAGTCTTGGCAGCGTTAGCTGTTTCAGTTGAATATCCGATACCTCCATCGAGGAGGAATACCTTTACCACATCGCCCTCCTGAGTTCCTTCAGTGCATACCTGGACATCCAAGGCATTGCTCTTGATGTCCGAAACTACATTGTAGTCAGCAATATGGGCAGCCGCAACAGGTTCAATCCACACACTCTGCCAGATTCCGGACACAGGGGTGTACCAAATCCCGCGGGGATTCATAACCTGCTTTCCACGAGGTTGGAAGTCATTGTCAGTCGCGTCCGCTACCTTTACCACCAGAGTATTGGCTCCACTCTTGAGGTAAGGAGTGACATCGAAGCCGAAATGAGTGTAGCCACCGGTGTGGCTGCCGATCTGGATATCGTTGACATAGACATCAGCCCTCCAGTCAACCGCATCGAAGTTGAGCATCAGCCTCTTTCCCTTCCATGCAGAAGGGACAGTAAAAGTTGTCCTGTACCAAAGGGCATCATCAGCAGTAACGGTACGTCCAACCCCCGAAAGGGATGATTCGACTGCGAAAGGAACGAGTATCTTGCCGTCGAAAGCACTGGGGCGGGCGCTGGATTTAGGAGTGATAGCATAGTCCCAAAGTCCATTGAGGGATTTCCATTCACTGCGCACCATCTGGGGACGAGGATACTCCGGATGAGCATTGGCTGGGGAAACCTCCTCAGCCCACTTTGTCCTGATCCTGTCTCCTGCAGGAGCCCACTGCTGGGCAGATGCACTGACTGCAACCGTCATGACGGCTACTATAAAAGCGATAGCATTTGATTTGGTCATATGTGAAGAGTTAGTTTATATGTGTCGGTTCTTTATACAAATATAATAAAAACAAGCCTAATAGGAAAGCCATGGGATTATTTTACTATTTTTGTTAAAACCGAGAAAAGATATAGTAAACTTAGAAACGATAGACAATGAGAAGAATCCTTTTTTTACTGGCCATGTCAGCCTGTATCTTTACGGCGAGAGCCCAATCCTATGAATCACGCCGCCCTTCACCTGAAGACAGACTCTTCAGGAGCGTGGCAGTGGAAGCGAAAATCAAGGAAGTTTCAGCCCAACTGACAAATCCCAAGCTTGCCTGGATGTTCTCGAACTGCTTCCCCAACACCCTGGACACCACCGTCCATTTCGGAAAGGATGAGAACGGTAACTGGCGGACCTTCGTTTACACAGGTGACATCCACGCCATGTGGCTCAGGGATTCCGGAGCACAGGTCTGGCCTTACGTCCAGCTTGCCAATAATGATGAGCATCTCAAGAACATGCTCGCCGGAGTGATCAACTGTCAGTTCAATCTGATCTGCATCGACCCTTATGCAAATGCATTCAACGATGGCCCGACAGGAACAGGATGGCAGAATGACCGTACCAAGATGAACCCCAACCTGCATGAACGCAAATGGGAGATCGATTCCGATTGCTATCCTATCCGACTCGCCTATCATTATTGGAAGACCACGGGCGACACCTCTGTCTTTGGAGAGACATGGATCAACGCCATCCGGAACATTCTGACCACCTTTAGGGAGCAACAGCGCAAGGAGGGACACGGTCCTTACCGTTTCCAGCGTGAGACGACAACCCAGACCGACACCAAATCCAATTATGGTTTCGGCAACCCTGTCAAACCCGTAGGATTGATCGCTTCGGCTTTCAGGCCCTCCGATGATGCCACTACCTTTGAATTCCTGATCCCATCCAATTTCTTTGCAGTCACTTCCCTGCGTAAAGCCGCCGAAATCCTCGAAACGGTCAACAGGGAAAAGGGACTGGCTCTCGAATGCCGTACCCTGGCCGATGAAGTAGAAGCTGCACTGAGGGCCTATGCCACTGTCGAACATCCCAAGTACGGAACGATCTACGCCTATGAAGTTGATGGTTTCGGAAACAAACTGATGATGGACGATGCCAACGTGCCGAGCCTTCTGGCCATGGCTTATCTGGGCGACGTCACACAACAGGATCCAATCTACCTCAATACCCGTCGTTTTGTATGGAGCGAGGACAACCCTTATTTCTTCAAGGGCACTGCGGCCGAGGGAATCGGCGGACCGCATATCGGTTATGACATGGTCTGGCCGATGAGTATTATGATGAAAGCCTTCACCTCACGTGACGATGCTGAAATCAAATGGTGCATAGAAACTCTTCTCAAGACCGATGCCGGCACAGGCTTCATGCACGAGTCTTTCCACAAGGACAATCCTGAAAGATTCACCAGGGAATGGTTTGCATGGCAGAATACCCTTTTCGGTGAACTGATTATCAAACTTATCGGGGACGGCAAGTTGCCGCTTCTGAACTCAATCACACAATTATGACAAAAAGACTGTTTTTGTTTGGGATCCTGCTTGTTTCCATAGTCGGGTGCAGGCAGTCCAAACATATTGACAGGACATGGTCCGCCAGGGCAGACACATCTTCAGTCGCCCTGGCAGACTGTTTCTGGAACACTGAAAAGTTATATTGCAACTACAACAATGCCGGAGATACCACCTTCCATTACTGGCCACAGGCACATGCGTTGGATGTCTTCACGGACTGGTATGTGCGTACCGGAGACGAGAAAGTGCTGACGTTGTTCGACGAATGGTACAAAGGCGTTCCGGCCGCAAATGAAGGTGGTTTCTGGAATCAGTACTACGACGACATGGAGTGGAACGGACTCGCTACACTCCGTGTCTACAAAGCGACGAAGGACCAGAGGTTCCTTGATGCCGCCGTCCAGTTATGGGATTTCATCATCCCTGCCTGGAACGAAAGGGGCGATGGTGGAATGACATGGAAAAAAGGCATGGAATGGAGCAAGAATGCTTGCTCAAACGGACCTGCCGCCATTCTTGCTGCCAGGATGTACCGGGAACTCGGACGAGAGGAAGACCTCGAGTGGGCAAAGAGGATCTATTCCTGGGAAAAAGACCATCTCTTTGACAACGGTGCAATCTACGACAACCTTAACGGAGACACAGGAAGGATAGCCCGTTTCTGCCTGACCTATAACCAGGGGACCTTCATCGGAGCTGCCGTTGAACTTTACGGTATCACAGGCGATAAAAGCTATATTGATGACGCCGTCATGGCAGCCGACTACACTCTCGACAGCCTGGTCGTGGAAGGGAATATCCTTCAGCCCGAAGGAGCGAAAGACGGAGGAATATTCAAGGGAATATTCGTACGTTATTTCACCCAACTGATCCTCGAAGGCGACCTTCCTGAGGCAACTCGGAACCGCTACGTCGATTTCCTGCGTCATAATGCAGAGACCCTATGGAGAGACGGAAACAACGAAGGCCGTTTCGCACCTGACTGGCGGAAAAAACCCGGAGATGTCTCTGCGATGACACCGCAATTGAGCGGATGCATGCTAATCGAGGCAATGGCGCTTCTTGAACTTAAAGATATCGTATGAATATAGTTTTTGCTATATTTGTATGATATGATTTCTCTGATCCTCTGCCTTGTCGCCCTCATTCTTGGCTACTTCTTTTACGGAAAATTCGTAGAGAAGGTTTTCGGACCGGACAGCGGCCGCCAGACACCTGCCATTTCAAAGGCAGATGGAGTTGATTTCGTTGTCCTTCCCACTTGGAAAGTATTTATGATCCAGTTCCTGAACATAGCGGGAACTGGACCTATTTTCGGAGCTATCATGGGGGCCAAATTCGGTCCTTCCGCCTATCTATGGATTGTTTTCGGCTGCATATTCGCCGGTGCGGTTCATGACTATCTGACCGGTATGCTTTCCTTAAGGAAAGGAGGAGTGGGACTCCCCGAAATCATTGGAGACTATCTCGGGCAGGGTACCAAGAAGGTAGTCCTCGTCTTTACGATGCTCCTACTTATACTGGTTGCAGCCGTGTTCGTCTACAGCCCTGCCATCATCCTGGGAGACATAGCAGGAGACGGTTCCTCCACATCGATGATGATCTGGGTCGGAGTGATATTCGTGTATTACTTCATCGCCACGATGCTTCCGATCGACAAGATAATCGGCAAGATCTACCCCCTTTTCGCCTTCGCCCTTATCTTCATGGCAGTGGCGCTTATGGTAGGCCTGTTTATCAAATGGCCCTCTATTCCGGAATTCTGGGATGGTCTTGCCAACAGGGGACCGTCGGTCGGAGTCAATGGGCAGCCTGTATTCCCCTGTCTGTTCATTACCATTGCCTGCGGCGCCATCAGCGGTTTCCATGCCACTCAGAGTCCTTTGATGGCCCGCTGCCTTAAAAACGAAAAGTTAGGGAGGCCGGTCTTCTACGGCTCGATGATCACTGAAGGACTGGTCGCCCTGGTATGGGCAGCGGTCTCATCCTACTTTTTCTTTGACGGGGGCGCCGCTGAATGCGGTTCCGACATCACTGCCGCAGCCCCTACCGTTGTTACCACTGTGTCCAAGACATGGCTTGGAATCCTTGGAGGTGTCCTTGCAATACTCGGAGTTGTCGCCGCCCCTATCACCAGTGGTTACACTGCTCTCAGGAGTACCAGACTCATAATTGCCGATTTCCTGAAGTTTAACCAGAAACCTGTCCGGAACCGGCTTATGATAAGCGTTCCTCTATTCATTGCCACTGCCCTTCTGCTATGGTTCAACATCTCCGACACAAACGGGTTCAACACTATCTGGAGATATTTCGGATGGGCTAACCAAACGCTCGCAGTGTTTACCCTCTGGGCAGTTACAGTCTATCTCCTTAAGAACAAGAATGGACTCCGCTATCTGATCAGCGGAATTCCGGCTGCCTTCATGACTGCAGTCAGCATCACCTTCATCCTTGTGGACAAGGTCGGTTTCCGGGTCAACGCAGAAGCAGCCCCATGGATAGGCTTGACAGTATTCGCTATAGCAGCCTTCGTTCTCTCAATCATGAAAATGCGCCAAGGCAACAACCAGGAAGACAATTAATAAAATACAAGAATATGTTCGACTCAACCCACGGGCTTTGGATAGCCCATTGCGACAAAGGACCTCTCTCGATAGTCGGGAAGATGGCAAACAGACACGGACTCGTTGCCGGTGCGACAGGTACCGGAAAAACCGTCACCCTGCAGGTGATGGCCGAAAGTTTCTGCCAGGCGGGAGTTCCCTGCTTTATGGCCGACATGAAAGGGGACCTCTCCGGTATCTCCCAACCCGGAAAGACCAGCGGCTTCATCGAGAAAAGGATGCCTGAGTTCGGAATAGAGAATCCTGAATTCCAGAGCTGCCCGGTACGCTTCTACGACGTGTTCGGTGAGCAGGGACACCCGATGCGGTGCACCATCTCACAAATGGGTCCCCAACTCCTCACCAGGATCCTTGGCCTGACTGATGCACAGGAAGGAGTGCTTAACATAATGTTCAGGATTGCAGATGAAAGAGGCCTGCTGCTCGATGACATAAAGGACATGCGTTCCTGCCTCAACTACATCTCCGAGCATGCGGCAGAGTACTCCCAACTCTACGGCAATATAGCCACAGTGTCCGTCGGAGGCATCCAGAGGGCTCTGCTTACTCTGGAGAACGAGGGTGCGGATATGTTTTTCGGACAGCCTTCTTTCGACATCCTAGACCTTCTTGCTACAGAAGGTGGCAAGGGTGTAATGAGCGTCCTTGCAGCTGACAGGCTGATGCTAAAACCGAAACTCTATTCAACCTTCCTTCTTTGGCTGCTTTCCGAGCTCTACGTCACCCTTCCAGACGTCGGCGACATGGACCATCCCAAGCTAGTGTTCTTCTTTGACGAAGCCCATATGCTCTTTGACGACACCTCAAAGGCATTGACAGACAAGATTGAGCAGGTTGTCAGGCTTATCCGAAGCAAGGGCGTGGGTGTCTATTTCGTCACCCAGAGTCCTACCGACATTCCTTACAATATCCTTGGCCAGCTCGGAAACCGAGTGCAGCATGCACTCCGCGCCTTTACTCCCAGGGACCAGAAGGCTGTCCAGGTCGCGGCCGACACCTTCAGGACCAATCCTGAATTCAATACCTATGAGGCCATTACCAATCTCGGGACCGGAGAAGCACTTGTTTCCTTCCTCGACGAGAAGGGAGCTCCCAACATCGTCCAGAAAGCCAAGATCCTCTTTCCGTTGAGCCAGATAGGAGCCATCGACCCAAGCCAGAGGACTCAGATCATTAACAGGTCCAGAATCTATGGCAAGTATGACAAGACTCTTGAGAGGGAAAGTGCATTCGAGGTCCTGATGGCAGAAAGGGAGGCGCAACTGAAGGAGGCTGGAAAGGAAGAGGCCAAGGCCGGATCTGCAAAAGCCCCGGGCAAGTCTTCAACTAAGGCTGCCAAGGTCCCCAACACTTCTTCCAAGAAAAAGACCGGTGTTCTGGGCAAGGTCACAAAGGCTGTGATCACTGCAGTCACCGCCACAGTTGCAACAGCTGTTGGTAACGAAGTGTCCGGAAGAGTGACAGGGAAGAAGAAAAACACTTCTGCGAAAGACAGCGCCGGTAAGGTCGTTAAGAGCGCCACCAGTGCTGCAACCCGCACCATTACCCGCGAAATCACCAGATCGATTCTTGGCAATCTCGGAAAGTAGTCTGAATATTAACTGAATTATTCGAAGAAAGAGAAGTGCACGCGACCGTAGCGCTTCTCTTTTTTGAAGTGCGGATGTGCAGTGAATGAGTGCTCGTCCCCGTGCTCCAGGATGAAATAACAACCAGGGTGCAGGATGTCCTGGGCGAAAACCTTGTCCGGGAGGGTCTCGAGGCCTTCCAGGGCATAGGGCGGATCAGCGAACACCAGGTCGAATTTCTCGTGGCATATCGGCAGGAAATCGAAGACATTGTCCCTTACCATCGTCACGTTGTCGAGGCCGAGGCGCCTGGCCTCGGTTTTTATGAAAGATGCGTTCTCCCTGGCCATCTCAACGGAATAAACCATAGAAGCCCCCCGCGAGGCAAATTCAAAAGCGACGGCACCGGTGCCACCAAATAGGTCAAGGACCTTCAAGTCCTCGAATTCATATTCATTTCCCAATACATTGAAAAGCCCCTCACGGGCGAAATCCGTGGTGGGTCTGGCCTTGTAGGAGGCAGGTGGGTTGATAGTCTTGCCCTTAAGACGTCCTCCAATGATCCTCACGGCTGCTCAACGGATCTGAAATAACGGTAAAGAGACATCTCCTCTTCCGGTGAAAGAGGTGTCAGGAAATGGATTGTAGACACCTCCGGATTGAGCTGAAGCTTCCGGACAGCCATGAAGATAAAGTACTCGGCAGTGGTGAAATCAGCAGCTTCGAACACATTTGCAAGAAGGAGGTCGCTCCCCTGTGCTATGGCAATGGAAAGAACTCCGTCTCCATAGGAGGCGACTATCTTATTGTGTTCAGCAACACCGGAAATAGCTTTCAAGACATTGTAAAGCTCCGGCATATTGTCTTCAGCAGAATCGATGTCCACAGAAAGAGAATACACCAGCTCAGCGGAAAACTCCGGCAAGCTGATGTATTCAATTTTATCGTCTTTGTCCAGCAGGACAGTCCGGGACAAGATTTCTCTTGCAGATGCCGCGTCAAAGAACGCGGACGGAACCAAGGCTGCCTTTGGAGTGTGACGTGACATGCACAGTCCTACTCCCAGTTACCTGCGTTGTTGTTAGGAGCGGTAATGCTTCCTACCTGAAGACCCTCATACTGGCCGAGATCTTCACGCTCAGCGATCAGGTTGACGACGAGCTGGTGGTCAAGACCGTTCAGAAGGGACTTGTAAGGCATCTTTGCCTCGAAAAGAGGGACATCGACACCGGAAACCTTCTTGACGATAGCATCCATCTCGACATTCTGGACAGCAGCACTTCCTTCCTCGCTGACAGCGAAGGGGATCTTGTCAATGCTGTTGATATCGAAATCAGTCCTGCTACGGAAGAGGGTGTCCTTTACAGGGATCTTGTTCTGGATGGCGAAGACGAGATTCTTGTCTCCATTCTGGTAGAGCTTGTAAAGATCCAAGTCAGTAAGCCTGCCCTTGGCAGCCTTTTTTACCTCATTGGTGTGTGCAACGGCCAGGGAGTCATCCTTAGAACCGACCTGCATAAGGACAATCATCTCTCCTGTCTTATAGAACTGCTTGAGGGTGTCGAATGATGCAGTGAACTTGTCGTTGACGCTCTTGTACGCGACCTGGAGATCGCGTATGTCCTTAAGCTGCTGGATGGCTACTTTCTTTCTGGCATTAACATCCTTTTCAAACCTTACAGGCTGCATGACGCCGTCGTAGATCTTGTAAACGAGGAACACGCAGAGGAGTGCAAGTACGATGGTGAGGATCGCTTTCAGTGTCTTGTTCATTATCCTTAGAATTTTATGATTTGCAATCAAGTGGAATGACAAAGTGTCAATTCTGGACAAAGTTAGAAAATTGATTTATGAAATGCAATATAATATTTGTAATTTTGCTGCTGCAAATGGACAAGATCGCATTACTTGACACCCTGATTTCCGAGGCTTCATGTATCTCGGCCTCTGTGCACATCCATCCAGACGGGGATGCGCTCGGCAGCGGTCTGGCCTTCATAAGCTATCTGAAGTCCTGTCGTGGGAAGGATGCCGTGCTGCTGGTTCCAGACCCTCTCCCCGACTCCCTTTCATTCATGCTCAAGAATTATAGCGAAAGGGACGTGATCGTGGCTACGACTGCTCCAGAAAAGGCTTTTGAACGGATTCAGGAGAGCAACCTGCTCTTCTGCCTGGACTGCAGTTCATTCACCAGGGCTGGTGATTTGATGGAACCATATCTTCGGAATTCATCCGCACGAAAGGTCATCATCGACCACCATCTCAATCCGGAGCAGGATTCCTTCGAAGTGGTTTTTTCCGAAACGGAAATCTCATCAGCATGCGAGCTTCTCTACCGGATCCTTAAGGAGATGCCGGAAATTGGGGGTATTACAGATAATCTCCCCAGACCTTGTCTGGACTCATTGCTTACCGGGATGACCACGGACACCAACAATTTCGCCAATTCAGTCTACCCTTCAACCCTTGCAATGGCATCGGAACTGATAGCTGCCGGTGTGGACAGGGACAGGATCCTGTCCGAATTGTACAACTGCTACAGGGAGAACAGGCTGAGACTGATGGGATATCTTCTGAACGAGAACATGGAGATCACTCCAGAAGGAGTTGCCCTCATGATACTCGACAAGGATATCCAGGAACGATTCGATTTCAGACAAGGTGAAAGTGAGGGATTT
>JAGCWD010000093.1 GCA_017962025.1 Bacteroidales bacterium | reverse complement strand
CTTCGAGGATGGCGTTGAGAGATAGGGCAGAGCCGCTCTTGGCAGACCGGCGCCGCTCCCTCGGGGTGGATGTCTCACTTCGCTCGACCCCGCTGCCCACCTTTGCCAGGCCGGCATCTACCCTTACTTCATTCTCAACAGTTCGCTGGTTTGAAGCGGTCCCCGAGTTTGTTGAGGGAGCAGGAGTCGTAGCAGGAGCCTTGAGGAGGAAGCTGAGCTTCATCAGGGCGAATTCGATGTGAAGCCTGGGATTGACCGCCATCTTGTATCCGGCCTCGCAGGTTGTAGTGATGCCCAGTGCATCGTACAGGAATTTCAAGGGGCAACGGCTTGCCTGGTCAATGTATCTCTTCTTAAGTGATTCAGGAAGCTCGAGAAGTGAGTCAAGACCTCCGTTCTTGGTGACCATGAGGTCCCTGAAATGTGAACTCAGGGCTGCACAGAAATGAAGGGCATTGAAACCCTTTGATAGAACCTCATCAAAGGTCAGCAAAGCCTTACCGTAATTCCCCTCGAGGAAGTTGTCCACCAGACTGAATGAGTAGTCATAATCCAGGACGTTGAGGTTACGGATCACATCGGCGTATTTGACATCGGTCCCGCAGAAAGCCACGGTCTGGTCGAAGATGGTGAGGGCGTCACGCATGGCCCCATCTGCCTTCTGGGCAATCACATGGAGGGATTCGTCATCGATCTTGACATTTTCCTTCGCGGCAATGGTCTTCAGGTTAAGGACTATGTCGGGAATGGAAATCCTGTTGAAGTCATAGGTCTGGCATCTGGACAGGATGGTTGGCAGTATCTTGTGTTTCTCGGTAGTTGCCAGGATGAATATCGCATGTGCCGGCGGTTCCTCCAGGGTCTTCAGGAAGGCGTTGAAGGCGGCGGTGGACAGCATGTGGACCTCATCTATGATGTAGACGCTGTATTTTCCGACCTGTGGAGGGATCTGGACCTGGTCCATCAGGTTCTTTATGTCATCCACACCATTGTTGGAGGCAGCGTCAAGTTCATGGATGCAGTATGACCTTCCTTCCTGGAAGGAAATGCAGGACTCGCACTTTCCGCAAGGTTCCATCTCCGGGGATGGATTGGCGCAGTTTATGGCCTTGGCGAATATTCTTGCAGTAGTGGTCTTGCCAACTCCCCGCGGCCCGCAGAATAGGTATGCGTGAGCGAGCTTGCCCCTGATGATGGAGTTCTTCAGGGTCTGGGCTATGTTGTCCTGCCCGATAAGGGTCTCGAATGAGTCCGGCCGGTATTTCCTTGCCGATACGATATAGTCTGCCATAACATACAAATTTAACAATTATTCACGTAAAGCAAAACGGACAGCCCGAAGACTGTCCGTTTGTTTTTACCGTAAATAGCTAAAGCAGCTAGACCCTCTGGCCGTAGCTACGGTCGGAAGTGTTGACGGTGATCTTTTCGCCCTGATTGATGAAAAGAGGAACCATCACCTTTGCGCCGGTCTCGAGGGTAACCTCCTTGAGTGCGCTGGTAGAGGCTGTGTTGCCCTTGACGGCAGGCTCGGCGTAAGTGACCTCAAGCTCGACATAGGTAGGGAGCTCACAGGTAAGGCACCTCTCCTCAGGCTCCAGCACGAACATCATCTCCACGTGCTGGCCTTCCTTCATAAGGTCTGAATTCTCGACCACGTCATGAGGAAGGTGGATCTGCTCGTATGTTTCCTCGTGCATGAAGTTGAAACCGTCCTCATCTGAATAGAGGAACTGATAGGGACGCCTCTCAACGGTGATGACGTCGATTTTCATACCGGCAGTGAAGGTGTTCTCAAGGATCCTTCCGTTCTCAAGGTTGCGAAGCTTTGTCTTGACGAAAGCAGGGCCCTTGCCCGGTTTGACATGCTGGAAATAGACTACCTGGCAGGGTTTGCCATTGTAGCTGATGAACAGTCCGTTCTTGAAATCTGCAGTTGTTGCCATATACTGAATGAATTAAAAATCTGAATATCAATCATGCAAATTTAATTATTTGCCACTTTTCTTCCAAATATACTTTAGCGGATGGCTTCAGCGACCTGTTCCAGGAGCCAGCGTGGAGTCGAGGTGGCACCGCATACGCCAACCCTGTCATCAGGGCCGAACCATGATGGATCGATTTCTTGAACGGAGGAAATATGGTAGGTGCGTGGGTTCCTTGAACGGCAGAGGTCGCAAAGGACTTTGCCATTTGAGCTCGAAACTCCGGAAACGAAGACAATCACGTCGTGGTTTTCCGAGAACGAATCCAGTTCCTCGTGTCTGGAGGCTACTTGGGAACAAATGGTGTTGTGGATGGCAAGGCCTGCCCTGGCCCTTTCAGAAAGCACCTTGCAAATTTCTGAATACTCAGTAGGACTCTTTGTGGTCTGTGAGAATATCTCTAGTGGCCGGTCAGTGTGGATGGTACCATTGTCAAGAGCTTCCAAGAGCATTTCCATGTTCTCTATCACCACGGCATCTTCTCCAACCTGTCCCAGAAGCCCCAGAACCTCTGCATGACCGACTTTCCCGAATATGATTATTTGCCTCACACGTTCATGAGCTTCCCGGATACTTTCCTGCAGTCTCAACACTACAGGGCAGGTGCAGTCGATGACATTTATTCCTGCCTTGCGGGCCAGTTCATAGGTCTCAGGAGGTTCTCCATGGGCGCGGATTAGGAGGGTTTCTTCAGAGGGATTGGGAATATTCACAATGTCCCCATGTCCGACAGTAACCAGTCCCTTGGCTCCCAGCCTGGCCAGTTCGGCCTCATTGTGGACTATTGCGCCAAGTGAAAGTAGCTTCTTCCCGGGATTGGAGTACAGGAACTGTTCGGCCCGGCCGATAGCCCTGATGACTCCGCCGCAGAAGCCGGAATGCTTCTCTATCTCAACAGTGAGGGCCATTATTCGAGGATCCCGAACTTGCCCTGGCAAAGGCCCTGGAACCAGACCGTCTCTTCATGGAGGGTCATGTCAGAATTGTCCAGGACGTAGGCATCAGCAGCACGCGAAAGGGGAGATGTCTCGCGATGGGAATCGATGTAATCCCTCTCGAGGAGGTTCTTCATGACTTCCTCCATTACAGGCTCCTGTCCCTTCATCTTCATTTCGTCGAAGCGCCTCTGGGCCCTGACTTCAGCCGAAGCAGTCATGAATATTTTCACTTCCGCGTCAGGGAAAACGGTAGTGCCGATGTCGCGTCCGTCCATCACTACCCTCTTTCTTTTTCCGAATGCATGCAACTTTTCATCCACGAAACTGCGGACAAAGGGGATTGCGGAAACCGGACTGACATGGCTTGAGACCTCGAGAGTGCGGATCAATTGTTCGACACAGCGGTCGCCTATATAGGTTCCGTCGGTGCTGAAATCGAGGTCCAGGGTGGGTAGGGCTGCCCTCAGGCCTACCTCGTCAATAGTCCCTTCCTTGTCGATCAGCCCATTTTCCAGAGCATAAAGGGTTATTCCGCGGTACATTGCACCGGAGTCGAGGTAGAGGAATGAATACTCTTCAGCGATGAGTTTTGCGAGGGTGCTTTTGCCCGTCGATGAGTAGCCGTCAATGGCTATTATGATGTCAGGTATGTTCATAAAGACAAAAATATCAATTTTCTGAGAATTTTAGCGATATTTGTGATATGAAGATTCTTATAGTTGACGACGAAAGGGCCATCAGGAATTCCCTGAAAGAGATCCTGGGTGACGAAGGTTATGACGTGGACGTCGCGGAAGACGGCCCCACCGCTCTTGCCAAGGTGGACAAGGAGAAATTCGATGTTATTTTCTGCGACATCAAAATGCCCGGAATGGACGGCACCGAGGTGCTTGAGAAGATAGTTGCCGACGGCGTCGATTCTGCAGTCGTTATGATCTCCGGACACGGGGACATCGATACCGCTGTCGAGTGCATCAAGAAAGGGGCCTTTGATTTTATCCAGAAACCCCTGGATCTCAACAGGATCCTTATCACCATCAAGAATGCTACAGACAAGGTTACCATAGTCAAGGAGAACAAGCAGCTCAAGAAGAAGGTTTACGGCCAGAAGATGGTCGGAGAGTCGGAGCCCATGCAGCACATCCGCGACATGGTCAGCAAGGTAGCTCCTACTGATGCCAGGGTACTGATCATAGGTCCCAACGGTTCCGGAAAGGAACTGGTTGCCAGAAGCCTTTACGAGCAGAGTACCCGCAGCGGAATGCCTTACATAGAAGTCAACTGCGCGGCCATTCCTTCGGAACTGATTGAGAGTGAACTTTTCGGTCATGAGAAGGGTTCGTTCACCTCGGACATCAAGCAGCATAAGGGAAAGTTCGAACAGGCTGACGGAGGGACCCTCTTCCTCGACGAGATAGGTGACATGAGCCTGGCGGCACAGGCAAAGGTCCTCAGGGTCCTTCAGGAAAAGAGACTTTCAAGGGTTGGAAGCGACAAGGACATAGTTGTTGACGTGAGAGTTATCGCTGCTACCAACAAGGACCTCCGCAAGGAGATTGAAAAGGGGAATTTCAGGGAGGACCTCTACCATCGTCTGAGCGTCATCGTCATCACAGTTCCTTCCCTCGACGAAAGGAAAGATGACATTCCTCTTCTTGTGGATTACTTCGTAAAACAGGTTAGCACAGAATCAGGGATGCCCGTCAGGGAATTCACTCCTGAAGCTATCAAACTCCTCCAGGAAAAGACCTGGCCGGGAAACATCAGGGAACTCAACAATGTTGTCGAGAGACTGATGATCCTGGGAGGCAATCCCGTCAGTGCAGATGACGTAAAACTCTACGTCACTCCGATTCAATAGCTTTCTTTACAGTCGTATCGACGCCTAGATAGAGTTTGTAGAAGGCGTCTTCCCCGAGTCTGGAGTAGCGGCCCACAAGCGCACGCAACTGTGGGAGCAGATAGGATTCCGTATCCTTCCATTCCTGGTCAGAGCATTTGATCCCGTCGGTCACGGCAGCATATTCGCGGAATCTGGAAGGGATGTTCATCTTGTCCAGGAAGCGGTCGAGCTCTCCGAAATCGCTTATTCCTGAAAGGGAATCCTTGTAACGGTCGAACATCGCCGATGCGAATCTCATCTGGGTGGTTTTCCGGTTACAGGCAATGAAGAAATTGCTTGCGCGGGTGGTGTCCAGTGGAACGAATATATCAGGGATGATACCTCCTCCTCCGAAAACTGTCCTTCCGGCAACCGTCTTGTAGGCAGCGGTGGAATCCACCTTTATACTGTCTGCCTGGTACATCTCTCCGCCTGAATACCGTTTGTAGATGTCGTAGCGGTAGTCATCCGAATACGGCTTCTGGATGCACCTCCCCGAAGGAGTGTAGAATCTGGCTACGGTCAGCCTTACTCCGGAACCGTCGTTGAAATAGATGGGCTCCTGTACCAGGCCCTTGCCGAATGACCTGCGGCCGATGATCCTTCCCCTGTCATTGTCCTGTCTGGCACCGGCGAATATTTCGCTGGAGGAAGCGGTCGATTCGTTGATCAGCACGTCCAGGGTGATGTCTTTCATTATGCCCCTGCCATCAGCTTTATAATCTTCCTTCTTGCGGTGGAGACCCTGCATGTAAACTATCTCCTCTCCTTTCTCGAGGAACAGGTTGCTGAGGAGCAATGCCTGGTCAAAATAGCCTCCGCTGTTGTCCCGAAGGTCGAAGATGAGTTTCTTCATCCCCTGGGCGAGAAGCTTGACTGCCGCCTGGTTTACCTCCTGGAAGGTCGTCTTGGTGAACTTCGAGAGTTTGAGATAGGCGGTGGTGTCATCTATCATGAAAGCTGCATCTACGCAGTGGACAGGAACCTTTCCCCTGGTGATCTCGAAAGGAATCTTCTCCTTGCCTCTTCCGACAAGGATTTCAACTTTGGAACCTGCCGGTCCTTTCATCCTGCGGACCATGCTGTCCTGGGGGAAATTCACTCCGGCAATATCCTTGTCTCCGACTTTGAGGATCCTGTCACCTTGGAGCAGACCGGCTTTTTCAGATGGTCCGCCAGGGATAACTTCCATGACAATGGCAGTGTCATTGGGGACGTTGAACTGGATTCCTATTCCGTCGAAATTACCGGCAAGGTCAGTCGCTGCAGCATCCAGTTCTACCGGGGGCATGTAAACTGAATGGGGGTCCAGCTCGGCAAGGGCAGCCACTATAGCCGCGTCGGTCACCTTCTTGTTGTCCACGGTGTCGACATAGTTCCTGTCAACCTGGTCCAGGATAAGGTTCAACTTGCGCCATTCCCCGTACTGGGCCTTGTATAGCCTCTTTTTCTGGAGATAGGTGTTGTAGGTGGCCACCGAGAGGGCTCCTACAAGGATGCCGAGGATGGCTATTAGCAGAGGGGTGTAACGCTTCATCCTAATCTATCTTTTCCACTTCGACCCCAGCCCTTCTGAGGAGGTCTACCCCGTCAGTCAGGCGGTATTCATCATTATAGACTACCCTTTTAATTCCGGCCTGGATAATCAGTTTGGAGCACTCCAGACAAGGGGAAGCCGTTACATATAGGGTGGCTCCCTCACTGCTGTTTCCTGACTTGGCCACCTTCGTGATAGCATTGGCCTCGGCATGGAGGACGTATGGCTTGGTCACTCCGTTCTCGTCTTCACAGATGTTCTCAAATCCGGAAGGGGTGCCGTTGTAGCCGTCAGAGATGATCATCTTGTCCTTGACTATCAAAGCACCTACCTGGCGCCTTTTGCAGTAGGAATTCCTGGCCCAGATTCCGGCCATCTCAAGGTATCTTTCGTCGAACTTTTCCATTATTTGCCGTTTCTCTGGTAGAGGTATCTCTTGATTGAACGCTTCGGAGTCCTCTCGAAATCTTCGGGCATGAACTCAATCTTGCGGATCTGTGCGTAACCGGGAATTTCCTTGTTGATATCAGGAAGGAGGGCGGACAGGTTCTTCTCGAGGTCAGCGCGGCTGAGTCCGTCAAGTTCTGCCTGGTGGTAGTCCGGATAGATGAGGGCTGTAAGTCCTCCGTTGTCTTCAATCACAAGGGAATCAACGACATAGGTCACGGCGTTTATTACAGTCTCAAGCTCCTCGGGATAGATGTTCTGTCCGTTGGGACCGAGGATCATGCACTTGCTGCGGCCCCTGATGAAGAGGTAGCCGTCCTTGTCGATGATACCCATGTCTCCTGTCCTCATCCAGCCATCCTCCGTGAAGAGATCCTTGGTGGCTTCCTCATTCTTGTAGTAACCGAGGGCTGTGTTGGGACCCTTGCAGAGGATTTCTCCTTCGATCCTCTCCGGATCTTCGGAATCAATCTTTATCTGCATATTGTAGGCTGCCTGGCCACAGGAATAGAGCTTCTTCTTGTCGAAATGGGCATAGGCGATAATGGGAGCGCATTCTGTCATCCCGTATCCTACCGTGTAAGGGAAGTCAATGTCCCAGAAGAATTTCTCGATGTCCTTATTGAAGGCGGCTCCGCCCATTATGATTTCTATGAAGTTGTCACCGAAAGCAGTGACAAGTTCGGTGCGTATCTTCTTCCGGACCATGTCGTTGAGTCCCGGGATCCGGAGCATCGTCTTGATGCTGCCCTTCTCGATTGTCTTCTGGATCTTGGATTTGTAAACCTTCTCGATTATGAGGGGGACTGCTATGATGATGTTAGGCTTGACTTCCTGGAGCGCCTGCATGATGATCTTCGGGCTTGGCACCCTGGTGAGGAAGTGCACATGCATTCCGATAGTCATCTCAAAGAGGAACTCGAACATCATTCCGTACATATGGGCTGTCGGAAGCATCGAGACCACATTGGATTTGTTGTTCAACTCAGGAAGGACATGCTCTGCGAACTGGATGTTGGAGCAAAGGGCTCGGTAGGGAATCATTACACCTTTCGAGAATCCGGAGGTACCGGAGGTGTAGTTGATCATAGCCAGTTCGTTGGGGGAGTCCTTGTAGTAGCAAAGGTCTTCGGGGAGGAAGGCATTGGGGTGACGCTTTCCGAAATACTCATTCATGTGCTCGCGGGCCTCGATAATCCTGTCATTCTTGGCGTAGAGGAGCTGGAAGGTGTTGATCCTGACCACTGCATAGACACCTGGCATCTCATCCGGGCTAAGCCCTTCCCAGATCACATCGTCTACAAAGAGGACCTTGGCCTCGGAATGGTTGACCAGATAATGGATGTTTCCTGGCTTGAACTCATGGAGGATTGGTACCACCACGGCACCGTAGGTCATCGTTGCCAGATAGCTGACAGCCCAGTTGACCTGGTTGCGGGCGCAGATGGCCACCTTGTCTCCCTTGTGGAGGAAACACTTCTCGAATGCTATATGGAGTTTCTCAATCCTTCGTGCCACATCCCTGTAGCAGAGGCTGACTCCCTGGTAGTTGGACAGGGCCTGCCTGTCCCAATTGTCCCTGAAGCTCTTTTCGATCAACTTGTTGACCGATTGGAATTGGAATTCGTTCATTCTTTACCGTTTTTCAATATCCAATTTGAAAGTCCTGTCCTTCCCGTCGTAGCATTTTGCAGAAAGGGCGCCTTTCTCATTTATGGTGATCCTGCTGTCAGGCCTGATCATCTTGTTTCCTTCTCCCTTGACCAGCGGATCACCTCCGCTGAAGGGATAGACCATTGCCTGGTTGGAAGTCCTGACCACCCAGTATTTCCCGTTCTTCCCCTCAAGGAGTTCCGGGATGGCCTTGATGGTCTCCTTTGCTGTTATCCCTTTCCATGAGGCAGCCACCTTTCCCTTAAGGTCATACAATCCGACTGTGTTGTCCTTGAAAAGGACCATAGCCTTGTATGCCTTGTCTCCGGAAAAGTCAAAAACCTCCGGACCCACCGCAATTTTCTTGCCTAAGTCGATAGGGAAACCACCCACGAAGCGGCCCAGCCGGTCAATCAGGTAGAGTTTGCTGTCCGCTGCGAAAAGGTACTGCAGTTTCCCGTTGTTGTAGAAATCCACCTCCCGGACATATCCCAGGACCGGATGCTTGAATGGAATGCCCCAGACATCCTTTCCGTTCTCGTCCTGAAGGCAGAGTGACAGATGGCTGTTCTGGTAGAAGGTGTTTTCCTTTCCAGTGGCACTGTTCATGACCTTGTAAGGCCCTGATGGCACTACAATAGCAGTATCCCTGTCGGAGATTATGGAATCCGGAACCTTGCTCTTGGTGATGTTGGTACGGGTAAGGTTCATGTCCAGTACCATCTTATCCCCCTTGGCCATTGCAGAAAGGGTGACCGGAACGAAGGTGACACCTTTTATCACGTTGCGGAATCCTTTGGCCATCATAGGACTGAAAGTGGCGTCGATGATGTTGGGATCCTCCGTGAGGGAGTGATACATCCAGAATCCGCAACCTTTCTGGGGGATCCTGTCGCCAAGACCGTTGCCGGAAAGCCTTTCCTTGAGGCTCTCTCCCATCATCTTTGAATATGCTTCCACACAATCTCCCGGTCCTGCTACGATCCAACCCTTCACAATGGTTGCGGAGGATTCATCCTCCCCAGTGAATATGTCTCCGAACAGAGTCTTTGCAAAGCCGGAGTATTGGCTGAAATCGAATACTCCGTCGGCATTCTGCTTGTTGCCCGGCTTGATAAGAACCAGTTGCCTTAGTTTGTCTCCGAAATGGATGTCGGCTACAGCCACTTCCTTTATGTCGAGGGCTTTTGCCCAATCCTCAGCGGACTTGCCGGTTTCTTTCTTTTGCTTTGAAAGAGTATATTCATACTTGTCCAGCCTTGTTTTGGCGTCCATGTAGTTGCGGTAGGCCTTAAGGTAGGATGCAATGCTGCCGATCGGAAGGTCTATGATGAAATCGGTGTGGGCCGGAACGACTTCCGCCACTCCTACCGATGATGTTCCAGCATGCCTGAGAACGTTCATGTAATAGGCATGGTCGCTGCCATAAAGGATTTCTCCTGAAAAGTCGACCTCCGATGGGGTATGCTTTGTTATGCTGAAGGCAGTCCAACCTGCAAGTTCCTTGAAAAAGCTGCCGGTCTTGCGGTGCTTCCTTGAGAAATAAGTCTCCAGGATATTGTCAGTGTATGAATTGGAGGCGAAGATGATGTCGCTGCCAGCCACCTTGGAGGATATGTCCATGAAGCCGTTGGCCTCCAGGATGGAGTGGCCTTCGGACATGTGCCTTATCGAGGAGTTGATTATTGTTTCCGATGAAGATATAAGCAGCAGGCTGCCGTCCACCTTGGTGAAGAGACCGGCCGTGTCTGCAGCTGCCTTGAGATTGAGGAAACCGGTCCCGGTAGTATCACTGATTACCTGGGGTGCCTTGACCACCAGGAGCGGGGGCATGTCCTTGCTGTAATGGATGGAGATGATGGCAGGTGCCCTGTCAAGGTCGTTGAATGAATTCTCAGAGAGGAAATCGAACTTTCCGGAGGTCAGTTCCCTGAACACCGCAACGGTGTCGCAAAGATATTCACGGGCCTTTCCGAAATCCTTCATGCAGAACACAATGGCTGCATCGGAGGGGACGGCTTCGATGAGCTGGTGATGCTCGATGAACTGTCCGGTCTCCTGGGCCTTCACATTTTTCCCCCTGTCGGAATAGAGGAGGACAACAGCCGCGACTATCCCCGCGAGGAGGATCACGGTCAGCGCAATCAACAGGTAAAGGGTCTTCTTCGTCATTGTGCGATGAACATGTAAACAATGGTCCCCAAGTGCCTGGGAGGTGCTGAAGTGGAAGCCGAGAACTTGGAAAGCCTGGCTGCCCTGATCGCGAAATCCCTGAGGCACTTGTCATTGGAAGATGCATCTTCCTGAATCTTGGCTGCGATCACGTTTCCGGACGGATCGACAGTGATGATCACAGTCACATGACCGGCGCCAAGACATCTGTAGGCAGGTATGGAAAGCCTGCTTGCCTTCCTCCCTTCAAGAGCATAAGAAACCACTGAAGGACCGCTGTAGGTCTGCTTCTTGGGTTCTTCCTTTTTCACGGCAGGCTTGCTGATTGCGACGTAGTCGTCATCAGGCTCATCGGACTTGAATCCGTCCTTGAGTTCCTGGGCCAGCCTTTCGGCATCCTTGTAAAGCTGTTCAGCGTTGGTGTTTCGGTCGTCCTTCAGGGCAGAGCTCCTGTCAACTGCAATGTTCCTGATAGGTACTCCTGATGCGGCTGCCAGAAGCTGGTCGAGCCTGTCGCTTACTTCTTCCTTGAAATTCTCCTCAGCCTTTTGCTTCTCTACCTCTTCCTGCTTTGAGAAATCCAGCACAAAGGTATTGTCCCTCCTGAGAGCGGCTCCGATCTGGCAGGCCAGGAGAATGATGATAATCACAAGATGGAATATCACCGTAATATAAAGTCCTGCCCTGTCTTCGCTCTTCATCGGAAATGGATGCTACTTGTTCTCTTCCTTCTTTTTCTCCCTTATGGATTTTTCGAGAGTGGCAGAGATAATGTCGATAGCTACCTTGTTATGGCCTCCCTGAGGGATGATTATGTCGGCGTAGCGCTT
>JAGCWD010000092.1 GCA_017962025.1 Bacteroidales bacterium | reverse complement strand
TCAAGACTCCTCATTTCAAGAAGTATAAGAACTCTGACACCCCGGATCTCAAGGCGCATGCCCAGGTGGCCCGCGAGGCTGCCGGCGAATCAATCGTCCTTCTCCGCAACGAAAAGGGTACCCTTCCTTTGAAAGGAAATGAAAAGGTAGCACTTTATGGAGTGACGTCGATTGATTTCGTGGCAGGCGGTACCGGTTCCGGCAATGTGAACAAGGCCTATGTGGTGAACATGGAGGAGGCTCTGGAGAAAGCCGGTTTCACCCTTGATGCTTCCCTCAAGCGCTTTTACAAGGATTATAAGGCATATGATGCAGCGCTCAAAGGCCTGGATCAGGGTGCCGGACGTTCTTTCTGGAGTGCTCCGAGGCTGGCTGAAAGCTCCATACCTGCCAATGCTATCCAGCGTGAAGCGGATGTCAACGACGTGGCTGTCGTGGTCCTTGGCCGGAATGCCGGTGAAGGTGCTGACCGCAGGCAGATGGATGACTTCGAACTTACTACCACCGAGCGTGAACTCCTTCAGAATGTGAGCACTACATTCAGGGCAAAAGGAAAGAAGGTTGTAGTTGTACTGAACATTGGCGGCGTGATTGAGACTGCTTCCTGGAAAGGCCTTGCTGATGCCATCATCCTTCCCTGGTCTCCAGGTCAGGAGGGTGCCAATGCCATCGCAGATGTAATTACAGGAAAGGTGAACCCTTCGGGTAAGCTTCCGATGACTTTCCCGGTCAATTTCATAGATCACCCTTCATCTGCCAATTTCCCTTATAATTATCAGCCCCAGCAGAACCGTATGGCCTTCGGACGCAGGGCTCCGCAAAAGGATGTCGACTACACTGACTATTCCGAGGGAATCTGGGTCGGATACCGCCATTTCGTAACCAGGGGAGTCGAGGTCTCCTATCCTTTCGGCTACGGCCTCAGCTACACATCCTTCAATTATTCAAATCCGGTGGTCAAAGCCTCTTCCAATGGTTTTGATGCCACTGTTACCCTCACTAATAACGGATCAGTTGCAGGTAAGGAGGTTGTCGAGGTCTATGTCCAGGCTCCTGACGGTGGCCTTGAGAAACCAGCAAGGGAACTCCGCGCATTTGCAAAGACCAGGCTACTGGCTCCTGGTGAGAGCCAGACCCTTACAATGCATGTCGATGATTACTCCCTGGCTTCTTTCAATGAGGCTACCAACTCATGGGAAGCACCTTCTGGAGTCTATGAAGTTATGTTCGGCGGGAATGTATGCGACATCCGACGTTCGGCTCCATACAAGATGAAGAAGGCAAAGACATGGCCGGTCATTGCAAAATATCCTATCATCAACGATGGTATCTGATTTGCAGTAAGTTGTAATGTAATAATACGAACGTAAAATGAAATTGAAATTATTTGTTGCAGCGATTGCTGCCTTCCTGCTAGGTTTATCCTTGAATGCCCAGGGCATCTATGACTTCAAGGTGAAAGACATGGAGGGAAAGGAAGTTTCCCTTTCAGACTATCAGGGAAAGGTACTTCTTATTGTCAACACTGCCACTAAGTGCGGCTTCACTCCCCAGTACGAAGAGCTTCAGGCACTCTATGAGAAGTATAAGGACAAGGGTCTTGTAATCCTCGATTTCCCGTGCAACCAGTTCGGTGGACAGGCTCCCGGTGACATCGCCAGCATCCATGAGTTCTGTACCTCCAAGTACAACACCACTTTCCCGCAATTCGACAAGGTTGATGTGAACGGTGATGACCAGAGTCCGCTATTCGCCTTCCTGAAGTCTAAGCAGGCTTTCAAGGGCTTTGGCAATGGTCAACAGGCCAAGTTCATGGATGAGATGCTGAAAAAGCAGGATCCCGATTATGCCAGCAAACCTGACATCAAGTGGAATTTCACGAAGTTCCTGGTCGATTCAAAAGGTGAAGTTGTTGCCCGCTTCGAGCCTACGGTCAGCATGAACTTCGTGAGTACGGTAGTAAGTTCCAAACTCTATTAGTCGGTCTCGACCGTATAGAACTCTATTATCCGGCCTATTGCTCTCTGGCACACGGGGCAGAAGGCCGGATAACTGTTTGTGTTCATCCTGCAGTCAAGGCTGCCTCTCCAGACACCCTTGCTCTGATAGCCTCCACCTTCGTATGTTCCGACAGTGACAGTGCCGGGATCCGGTTTCTTGCCCCTCCAGTCAACCGCACTTACCTGATTTGAAAACTTTTTGCCGACCATGTCTTCCCATTTGGAGGAGAAATCCTTCATAGTGGTGATGTTCTGTTCCCAGGGCTCAGTGTCAGGGTAGTATTGCTCTTCGTACTGGTCGTCATAGTAGTACTCGTCGGCAAGTCCTGCGAAACTGTGTCCGAACTCATGGACAACCACAGGCCTGAAGCCGGGATGATGGGCGGTTGTCAGGGTGTAGGAATTGTAGATTCCTCCTCCGCCGTAAGTGTTAGTATTCGCCAGGATGATGATGTGCTCGTAGGGGATTCCAGCCAGGATATCATGAAGCCTGAACAGGTTCAGGGTAGTAAGGTACCTGTCTGAATAGAAGGTGTCAAAATGCGATCCGACGGCAGTGTCCTTCCATAGTTTCCTACGGGGAACACTTACTTCGGACTCCTTGGACGGAGACTTTACGCAGACTACGTTGAACCTCTCCTTAAGGGAACCGAAAGGTTCGTGTGCCCAGAGGCTGGACATCGCTTCACGAGCATCGGCCATGAAGAGATCCATCTCTTCTTCCGTGTAACCTTCAGCTACTATGGCGATATCAATCCTGTGCTCCTGATCGAGTTCATTCTCAAGGTTTTCCCCTCCTTTCCATATCCATTCATGAGGAGTAGCCTCATTTCCAACGGGCCTTATAAGTATGTCTCCAGGTTTGACGACGTGCTTCATCTCTGAGGAGACATTGCCATGGAAATCGAAAAGCCTGACGGTTATCCTGGCTTCCACTGATGGCATTGGGACCAGGAATACATTTTCGAAAGCCTTTCTGGTGGTAGTAGCCTCTTCGGTGGCCTGCCACTCCTGGAAGAGGGTGGAAAACGAGGTCATATAGACCACTCTGTCAAAGTCTCCATCCTCCGTGCTCCGAACCTCCATGATGATCTGGCCGTTGCCGCGGAGCGGAAGCTTGTCCATATTGACCCTTCGCCCTGCCCATCCGTCGATAGAGCAAAGTTCGGCAAGGGCTATCTCCTGGGTCTTGCTGGTCCCGCTGAAAACATAATTCAGCCTGAGAGTCCTGTCAAGGTCCAGGGGAGTTGACCCTTCATCCCACACGTTACCACATAGAGCAGGTTGGAGTGCCAATGCCGATAATACCAGAAGGAGAGTAATTCTTTTCATGATTTTCAATTATTTGTCCAACAGTCTCTTGAATCCTTTGCCGATACGATGCAGCCCTTCTTCGAGCCTCGCCCTTGGACAGGCGATGTTTATCCTAACAAAGCCGTCACGGCCGTACATGGTTCCGCCGTTGATCCAGACCTTCTCATTTTCGATAAGGCTCTTCTCAATCTCTTCAGAAGGCATCCTGAGTGCGCTGACATCAACCCATACAAGATAGGTGCCTTCAAGCCTGCTGACCGGGAACTGTGGGAGCTGGTTCTCGAAGCAATCTAACAATAGCTTGTAATTGCCGTGAAGATATTCCTTAAGTTCATCAAGCCAGGGCTCGCCTTCGTCGTAGGCTGCCTGCAGGGCCAGCACTCCGAATGGATTGAGGTCGCAGTGCTCCCAGAGGTTGATGACTTTGTCTATCAGTTTTCTCCATTCTGGATTGTTGGTGATGATATTCGATATTCCCAATCCGGCGATGTTGAAAGACTTGCTGGGAGAATTCATTGTGATTGTGTTGTCCTGGTCAATGGTGGCCATTGGAGTGAAGTGGTAGCCCGGCATTTCCAATTCGCAGTGGATCTCGTCACTGATGACGATTACGCCGTTCCTGCGGCAGATTTCCGCCACCTTCTCGAGATCTTCCTTCGGCCAGACGCGTCCGCATGGGTTGTGGGGATTGCAGAAGAGAAGGACCTTTGTCATGGGGTCGGCAGCCTTCTTCTCCAGGTCATCGAAATTGATGTACCAGGTGGCCTGGTCACCTTCGGTGTCATAGACAAGGGGATTAGCGGCAAGTTCACACAGATCGTTGCGTACTGAGGAGAAGAAGCAATTGTAGGCAGGAGTCTGGATAATGACCTTTGCAAGATGACCCTCGGAGTCCCTGCCGTGGTCGGGCTTTTCTATCACGTTCCCTTCCGGGTCGATTTCGTACTGTGTCAGGGCTTTGATTACTATCGACATGGCAGGAACTATTCCCGCAACGGGAAGGTACCAGTCCTTCTCGGTGTGCCAGCCGCGACGGCGCTCCCACCACCTGATGGCGGATTCATAGTAACTGTCTGGGATGTGGGTATATCCGAATATCCCCTGGTCAACCCTGTCCCTCAGGGTTTTGGTAATCTCGGGGGCTACCTTGAAATCCATGTCGGCGACCCAGAGGGGGATGACGTCTTCCCCAATATGTCCTGCCGGGCTCTCAGCATCCCATTTGACGCAGTTGGTACCGCGTCTTACGGTCATTTCATCGAAATTGTATTTTCCCATATTCTTAAATAAATATTCATTCAATCGGTCTGTAGTAGATCGTGTTGGCCGCTTCTCCCTGATTGTCAGGATGCAACACCTTGACAAGGTCCCTGAGGAGCAGGTCCGGCCTTGCCACTCCGCTCTGCCAGATGTCGTTGCCACCTTTGGCGTTTACCCTCTTGTTATCGTTCCAGATAACCGGGAAGCTTCCGTATCCTGCTATACGGGCATTGCCCTGGATGTTGCCGACCATGTCCTTGAAAACAGGATTGACTCCGAACAGCTGGCTTAGGGTTGTGCACCAGCCGACATTCAGCCAGCAATCCGCTTCTTTGCTCAATGAATATGCCTTCTCGACCGACATTACGGAAGATGCTGCCCTTCCTTCCTCGCATCCCAGGACCTCACCTCCGGCATCCCTTATCAGGGAAGTCAGATAGCTTTGGCCGGAGGGAACAAACCATTGGTCGTTATAGGGAATATTCAGGAGCACCTTCCGTCCCGGCATTTGGGCGGTGGCGATTGAGTCGGCTATGAATGAATAGGCTTCTTTGACTGCGTTAAAGATCGAGTCGGCTTCGGGCATCCTGCCGGTCAGGGCGCCGAAGAGGCGGATATAGGAGGCGCGTGCAAGGGGGTGGCTTTCAAGGTGTTCGTTGACGATGAAGACGGGGATGCCGAGTTGCTCGAGTTTCGTAATGAATGGCGATTTCGCTCCGGATACCGCATACGTCAGCAGCAGGTCCGGCTTAAGCTCCACTATCTTCTCGTAGTCCGGCGCACTGTCGTAGCCGACGTCGACGATCGACGTCATTTTGTGCCAGTCATAAGGTATTGGTGGTTCGGACGCCTCGCTACCGGTGAAGATGAAGTCTTTTCCAGAGATCCCAGATACGCAGTCGATAGCATCTATGGCATCGAGGAAGCCGAAGTGTGAGGTGCTCATCACTATCAGGCGTTCGAGCGGGCGGTCGATTACTAGAGTGTCGCGTGACCCGTCAAAAGGGGAGACAGAAATTGCCAGAGTGCCAACATCACCATTGATCAATTCAAGATATAGTGGCTGGCTGGGATTCTCCAAGCCGCCCTGCTTCTTGTCCACCTTGCAACCGCATAGTATGCAGATGAACGCCAACAGTAAGGCGGTCTGGAGTAATGATTTCATTCAGAATAACTTGCCTCCTTGGAATTTACCTTGCAAGCGGACGAGTGCGTCGTTGAGTGCCTCACCCTCAAGAGGTTTGCTCATGGATTCTTTCTTCTCCTTCTCGAACTGTTCTTTCAGGCGGGAAAACTGTCTTTTTGTGTCCATGGTGAACTCGCCGTTTTCAATCCATGCAAAGTAGGCAGGCTCGGATTCATATACTTCACGGGCTGTGCGACCCTTGTGCTTCCCGAAACTGATCGTAGGCTCGTCATCCTTGCCGTATACCAGCCTTCCGGCATAGTCGATTGTCCTGGGTCGCCCTGCTACTCCAGAAAGGAAATCTACATCGTTCTTAAGGGCAACCTCATGGTACTTGTCAGGATTCTGGTACATTTCCAACTGACCTTTCAGAACATCGTAAGTTGCCATTGTGTCAGCCAGGGCAGTGTGTGCATTCTCGAAATCCTTACCTCCGCAGTAGAACCTGTAGGCGGCCCTGAGGTTGCGGGGTTCCATGTAATGATAGATTGTCTGGACATCGACCATCAACTTTGAATGGAGGTCGATGTCTATCCTGTCAAGCATCTCACGCGCCTTGCCCCGGTTGGCTTCCGGGGTCCTGGGATCATTTATCCTTCTAAGGCAATAAGCCCTTACCCTTTCGATTTCCTCCGACAGCATCGGGAGGTCGAATTTCGCCGAATTGAAGCCGGCCAAGTCGCTGTCCCTGAGCCAATCGACGACTTCGGGAGCAATCTCTATGAATTTCTTTTCGCCGACCAGGTCCTCGTCCTTTATCCCGTTGACTTCGCTGGCCCTGGGGTCCATCGGTTTCTGGCAATTATTGGCATAGTCATAGGGAAATACACGCCAGGTCTTTGTTTCGTGATGTCCATCCGGAAAGACCTTCACGAAACTAAGTTCAACTATGCAGTCCGTAACGATATTCAGCCCCGTGCTCTCGATGTCGAAGAACAGCAGGGGCCTTTTAAGTGATAGTTCCACGTCTTATGAGTTGAGGAATCTATTGGACCATTATAGGCATGAGGATGCCGCAGATCTTCTCGCTCTCTGCATCTTCCTCGGACGGAACGATGAGAGCGGCCCTGCGTGCGTCGGCGAACTTCATTACGACAGTCTCGCAACTCATGTTGGAGAGGATCTCACCAAGGAAGGTGGATTTGAATCCAATCGCAAGATCGTCGCCGTTGTAGTCGCATGTGACCTTCTCATAAGCTGCGATAGCAAAGCCGAGATCCTGGGCGGTAATCTCCATCTGTCCGGGCTTGAGATCGAGCTTGATGTGGTTGGAAGCCTTGTTGGCGCAGACTGCGACACGGCGTACCGTGTTCAGGAAGCGGACCCTGTCTATCTTGAGGATCGATGAATTGTTCTGGGGGATCACATCGCGGTACTTGGGGTACTTTCCGACAATAAGGCGGCATACCATAGTGGTCCTGCCGAATGTAAACACCACAGTGCTGGAGTCGAAAGCGATTTCTACATCGCCATCCTCCTTGTCCAAGATTGACTTAAGAACGCTTGCAGGCTTCTTATGGAGGATGAAGGAACATTTTTCAGGTGCCTTGGCATCCTTGGAGGTGTAGCAGATAAGCTTATGGGAGTCCGAAGCCACCAAGGTGGTCGAATCGGTGTCAAAATCAAAGAAAATACCATTCATAGCCGGTCTGATCTCGTCGTCTGCCGTAGCATAAACGGTGCTGTTAATGCCCTCAATGAGGCTGGCGGCAGGGAACACAATCTTTTCGGCATCATCGCCGGTGCCCTTTATCTCGGGATAGTCCTCGGCAGGGAAATAGGGGAGAACTGAATTACCGCTGGTCCATGAGCACTCGATGGAACTGTCACTTGATGTCCTGAACGCAACCGGTTGGTCAGGAAGTTCCTTGAGAAGGTCGATTATATGCCTGGCAGGGACGGCGATCCTGCCTTCTTCTTCAGTCGTGTCAACCTCGATCTCGGTCCTTAATGTCAGCTCGGAATCCGAGGCGGTGACCTCAAGGATGTTGCCGTTGAGATTAAACAGGAAGTTTTCAAGGATAGGCAGGGCTGATTTGGCCGGAACAGCCTTGGAAATGTTCATCAGGCCCTTGAGCAGTTCTGTGCTGGATACGTTGAATTTCATATCATGAATCTTTAATTTCGTCTGGTATTTCTCCGGTTTGGTCTACCGTAATCACAAATATAAGAATAATCTGTGAATATTTCCGTATTCTGTGGCATCTTATTTGAAAAATCAAAACGCCGGAATATTATAGAACAAAAATAAATATGTCAGAAATGAAAAAAGGATTTACAACAGTGCTGCTGTCAGTGTTGCTGAGCATGCTGGCAGCCTACGGCGTACTCAAGGCCGCCACTGTCAACGGCAGCGACAAAGTGTCAAGCCCCGTCACAAATTCAATCACAAAGACTGTCAATCTGGCGCAATCCGATTACCCTGACCTCACTTATGCTGCAGAAGCAGCAGTCGAGGCAGTTGTTTATGTCGAAGTGACTGCTACACAGCAGTACCAGATAGACGATCCGTTCTACCGTTTCTTCTTCGGTGAAAGTGCACCCCAGTCAAGGCAGGTCCAGGGCAGCGGTTCCGGTGTCATCATCCGTCCAGACGGTTATATCGTTACCAACAACCACGTTGTGGCAAATGCTACCAAGATCAGCGTAACGCTTAACAACAACAAGACTTATGAGGCTACCGTCATTGGTACAGACCCTGCCACTGACATCGCCTTGATCAAGATTGAAGCGGATGGCCTTGCCACCCTTCCTTTCGGTGATTCCGACCAGCTCAGGCTGGGAGAATGGGTACTTGCAGTCGGCAGCCCTATGGGCTACCAGCTCAGGGGAACCATAACAGCCGGTATCGTAAGTGCAAAGGGACGCCAGATGGCCCATGATCCGCGTGAAAAAGTATCCCTCCAGATCGAGTCCTTCATCCAGACAGATGCCGCGGTCAATCCCGGAAACTCCGGAGGAGCCCTTGTAAACAAGACCGGCGAACTCGTCGGTATCAACACTGCAATCGTTTCCCAAACCGGCTCCTATTCGGGGTATTCTTTTGCAGTCCCTGTCAATATCGTCAAGAAGATCGTAGGCGACCTTATCGACTTCGGTTCTGTCAAGAGGGCAGTCCTCGGCATCCAGATGTCTGACCTTACCGAGGGCCTGGCCAAGAATCTGGAGTATGAATCAGTCGATGACATGTCGAAAAAAATGAAACTTTCTTCTCTTGACGGCGTATATATTGGTGAGGTTGTCAAAGGTGGTTCGGCTGACAATGCCGGTTTCAAGAAGGGCGACGTGCTCCTGGCAATCGACGGAGATAAGATGAAGAACGGCTCTGCCGTGCAGGTTAAGGTCAATTCTTATCATCCCGGCGACAAGGCCAAACTCACCATCCTCAGGGAAGGCAAGGAAAGGACCATTGATGTCGTTTTCCAGGGAAGTGCCACTGAGAACGGGACCGTCATCGCAGAAGGGGAGATAGCATTCTACGGCACCACACTTAAGGAAGCTCCCAAGGAGACTCTCGACAAGTTCGGTCTCAAGGGCGGTGTACTTGTGACATCAGTCGGAACCGGCAAGATGCTCGAAGCCGGAGCTACCGAAGGAATGGTCATTACCTATGTCAACGACCAGCCGGTTACCAAACCTCAGGATGTCATTGACATCGCCAAGGCCGCCAAGAGGTCAGTCTACGTAGAAGGTGTAACAGCCAACGGCAGGAAGGCTTACTTCGGTTTTGGAAAGGAATAGCGCAGACTGCTAGAAGACTTTGTTCCCTGACAAGGCTCCCGCAGTCTTGTCAGGGAATATTTTTTTAAGAAATATGAGGCAACTTAAAATTACGAAATCCATCACCAACCGCGAGAGCGCGTCCCTGGACAAGTATCTCCAGGAGATAGGCCGCGAAGAGTTGGTTTCACCCGAAGAGGAAGTCGAGCTTTCACAAAGGATCCGCAAGGGCGACCAGCAGGCCCTCGAGAAATTGACAAGGGCCAATCTCAGGTTCGTCGTTTCCGTGGCAAAGCAGTACCAGAACCAGGGTCTCAGCCTTCCTGACCTTATCAACGAAGGCAATCTCGGTCTGATCAAGGCTGCCGAGAAATTCGACGAGACCAGAGGATTCAAATTCATCTCCTATGCGGTCTGGTGGATCCGTCAGTCCATTCTCCAGGCACTGGCCGAGCAGTCCAGGATCGTAAGGCTTCCCCTGAACCAGGTCGGTTCCCTCAACAAGATAAGCAAGGCACTAGCCCAGTTTGAGCAGAAGAACGAGAGGGCTCCTTCCAACGAGGAACTGTCCGAAATGATTGACATCCCCCAGGACAAGATTTCCGACACCCTCAGGGTATCAGGAAGGCATGTCTCAGTGGATGCCCCCTTCGTCGAGGGTGAGGACAACAGCCTTCTGGACGTCATTCCAAATGACGATTCCCCCATGGCTGACAAGGGGCTTGTCAACGAGTCCCTCAGTACCGAGATCGAGCGTTCGCTCCAGATCCTTACAGCCCGCGAGAGGGAAATCATCAAGAGTTTCTTCGGAATAGGATGCCAGGAAATGACCCTCGAAGAGATAGGTGAAAGGCTGGACCTTACCAGGGAACGTGTCCGCCAGATAAAGGAAAAGGCTATCCGCAAGCTCAAGAAGCCTTCTGCAAGCAAACTCCTAAAAACCTATCTTGGCTAGATGACTCCGGACTTGTTCATTGCCTCGAGGGCTTCAGAAGCCATCAAGGCCCTATACAACACGGAAGTTGAACCCTCTACGCTCCAGGTAGGAGTAACGAGGAAAGAGTTCGAAGGCGACTATACCCTGGTCGTCTTCCCTCTTTTAAGGATATCCCGTTCCACTCCCGAGAACACAGGCAAGGCAATAGGGGATTGGCTCGTGGTAAATGTTCCCGAAATATCGGGATTCAACTGCGTGAAAGGTTTCCTGAACCTTCTGTTCTCCAATCTCTATTGGAATGAACTCTTTTCCGAGATTGCACACGACGGAAGCTTCGGTTACCTCCCTGAGACCGGGAAGAATGTCATGATAGAGTTCAGCTCTCCCAACACAAATAAGCCTCTCCATCTGGGACACATTAGGAACAATCTCCTTGGTGATTCAGTTTCAAGACTCCTCAAGGCCAGTGGGAACAATGTGATCAAGACCACCCTGGTAAACGACAGGGGAGTCCACATCTGCAAGTCGATGCTTGCATGGCAGAAGGTCGGAAACGGAGCGACTCCGGAATCGTCCGGCAAAAAGGGCGACCATCTTGTCGGGGACATGTACGTGGCTTTCAATGACATATTCACAAAGGAAGTCGATGAACTGGTGGCCGCCGGGATGGACAAGGAGCAGGCCAAGAAGGAAGCTCCCTGCCTGAAAGAAGCGCATGAGATGCTCCAGAAATGGGAGGCAGGTGATCCGGAAGTTCGTGATCTCTGGGCAAGGATGAACAAGTGGGTCCTTGACGGATTTGAAGAGACGTACAAATCCCTTGGTGTATCCTTCGACAAGGTTTATTACGAGAGCCAGACATATCTCTTGGGTAAATCGCTTGTTCAGAAAGGTCTGGACATGGGCGTCTTCGTTCAGGATCCGGACGGTTCCGTCTGGTGTGACCTTACCCAGGACGGCCTTGACAGGAAACTCCTTCTCCACTCGGACGGTACTTCCGTTTACATCACTCAGGACCTTGGAACTGCTGAAAGACGTTTTGCCGAATACAATCTGGATTCCCATGTATATGTCGTTGGAGATGAGCAGAACTATCATTTCCAGGTACTTAAGCTCATCCTTGGAAAGCTTGGCTTCTCCTGGGCCGAGAATATATTCCACCTTTCTTACGGCATGGTCGAGCTGCCCGAGGGCAAGATGAAGTCCAGGGAAGGAACAGTCGTCGATGCAGACGACCTGATCCAGAAGATGTACGAAGAGGCAAAGGCTACTTCCGAAGAATCCGGCAAACTTGCAGACCTTCCTGAGGAGGAGAAGGAAAGGCTTTATCACATGATTGGACTAGGTGCCCTCAAGTATTTCATCATCAAGGTCGATCCCAAGAAGACAATGCTTTTCAATCCCAAGGAGTCCATTGATTTCAACGGAAACACCGGCCCCTTCATCCAGTACACGCATGCCCGTATACGTTCCATACTCCGCAAGGCGGCGGAGAGGGGAGTCACATATACCGCGAAAGGGATACCTACTGTCGAACTGAGTGCAAAGGAGATCAGGCTCATAAAGCTTCTGAATCTCTTCCCCTCCAAGGTTGCCGAAGGCGCTGGAGCATATTCCCCGGCCGTTATCGCCAATTATGCCTACGACCTCGCCAAGGAGTTCAACCAGTACTATCACGAGACTCCCATCCTCAAGGAGGAGGATCCTGCCATGCTTCAGGCCCGTCTCGTACTCATAGACACCCTTTCTGCGGTCCTTCGCAGGGCTATGGGTATCCTAGGAATCGAACTCCCTGAAAGGATGTAGGATGGATTACATGTTCCCGACATCGAAGAAGGAGGTTGAAGCCCTCGGATGGGATTATATAGACATAATCTTCTTCACGGGCGATGCCTTTGTGGATCATCCTTCGTTCGGGACAGCATGCATATCCCGCTGGCTCCAGAAGTTTGGCTATCGCGTAGCTGTCGTTCCCCAGCCCAACTGGAGGGATGATCTGCGGGATTTCAAGAAACTCGGAGCTCCTAGGCTTTATTTCGCGGTTAATTCCGGGGCCATGGACTCCATGGTCAACCATTATACCGCCGGAAAGCGACTCCGCCATGACGACGCATACACTCCTGAAGGGAAGGCCGGTGCGAGGCCTGACTATGCTGTAAGCGTCTATACCAAGATACTCAAGGACCTATATCCGGAAGTTCCGGTGGTAATAGGTGGCGTTGAGGCTTCCCTCAGGCGTCTTACTCATTATGACTATTGGCAGGACAAGCTCCTTCCATCTATCCTGGAATGGTGTCCGGCGGACTACCTCTGTTACGGGATGGGAGAGAAACCTATGCTTGAACTCACCAGGGCGATAGAGGACCGGAGGAATCCGCACTCCATCCGTCAACTGCCGCAGATCGCATTCAGGATGAGCGGCAAATGGAAGGTCAAGGACCCGCTCGTGCTTCATTCTTACGAGGAATGTCTGGCAGACAAGAAGGCTGTGGCGGAGAACTTCCATCTTATCGAGACCCATGCCAACATGATGCATCCAGCCACTATTATAGAGCCGGTAGGGGATGGATATGTCCAGATCAACCCTCCTTGTCCTCCTTCCACGACGGAGGAAATGGATTCCTTCTGTGATCTTCCTTTTACCAAGCGACCTCATCCGCGCTATAAAGGGAAAAGGATTCCGGCATATGACATGATCAAGGATTCCATTATCACCCATCGCGGTTGTTTCGGCGGATGCAATTTCTGCACTATCGCAGCCCATCAGGGGAAGTTCATCCAGTCCCGTTCCAAGGAGTCGATAGTTTCTGAAGTAAGGAAACTTGCTGCAATGCCGGAATTCTCCGGGAATATCTCCGACCTTGGCGCACCTACCGCCAATATGTACATGATGCGAGGCAGGAACCAGGAACTCTGCGAAAAATGCCGCAGGAAGTCATGCCTTTTCCCGGCGGTCTGTCCAAACATGGACCGCTCCCACAAGAAACTGCTCGAACTCTACAAGGCCGTTGATTCTGTACCGGGGGTCAGGCATTCCTATATCGGAAGTGGTATCCGTTACGACCTCTTCTTGGATGAAAAGGGATATGTTGACGAGACCTCAAAGCCGTACCTCAGGACCTTGATTCTGGATCACACTTCCGGCCGTCTTAAAGTGGCTCCCGAGCACACTGAGGACAGGGTCCTTCAGTATCTGGGGAAGCCTTCCTTCAAGCTATTTGAAAGATTGCGCTACGAGTTTGACAGGATTTGTGCCGAAAATGGGCGCAGGACCGGGATAGTGCCTTACTTTATTTCCTCTCATCCCGGTTGTACAATGAAGGACATGGAGAATCTTTCCCGCCACCCGGCTTTGAGGGGAATATTCATGGATCAGGTTCAGGATTTCACCCCGACTCCTATGACTACTTCATCCGTGATGTACTACACAGGATTGGACCCGAGATCCATGAAATCAGTGTTTGTAGAGAGGGATCCGGAGCGCAAGAAGAGGCAGAAATCATTTTTCTTCAGAAAAAAATAGTTATAGTGTGTTGCAATTCGGAAAAAAGTCTTAATATTGCACCGCAAACTTGACGAACTAATAATACCCACTATGGCTCCAGATACAAGAAGAAGGCACGTGGTCAGCTACGAGAACATGTCAGAGGAACTCGCAGCTATTTTCAGTGAGAAGTACCCTAAGGGTTTCAGTGATTATCTTCCCGACTTGGTGAAATACACCAAGCCCGATGGTACTCCGTTCAACGCCGTTACCATAGAGACACCGGACTCAATCTATCTCGTGAAGATCAAGCTGAAGACCGACGATGCCGAGGCTCTTGAAAGATGGCTGGAAGGGGAAGAAGATGCCGAGAACGAAGAGGTGGCAGGATCCTCAGCCGACGCTGGAGCTGATGCTACCCTTCCTGACGACAACATCTCCCAGTACGGTGGGGAAGACGATGGTGGCGATAACTAGGTTATTTCATCTTTGTAACTGAAGAACCACGATTGTTGGAGCGGATCTCCAACCTCATGTTCTCATTGTCAACATATCTCAGGCTGGAAGCGGCGCTTGCATCCACCACAAGGTTATCTAGTGCATTCACCTCGCAGTAGGAAGCTCCGGAAAGGCTGGCCTTTATATTCCTGACGATTGCTTTTGTCGTTTCTACTTTTGCTGCTCCTGATGCCTCCATCTCAATGCTGTGGGCTGCTCCTGTCAGCTTGAAGACTCCAGCTCCTGAGGTCTCGGACTTGATGTCGCCGAATTCTCCTGAATGGATGGCCCTGGCACCTCCACTGACTTCCTGGCTGAGCCTGTCAGCATTGAATTCATAATTGCCTTTAGACGCTCCGCCCATTTCGATATCAACATTTTGGAAGTCTCCTCTGAGGCTTACAGAGGTTGCTCCACCCATTTCTATGTCGAGATTCCTGGCTGTAAGATCAAGTCCGTTTGCTTTGCTGGCACCTGACATGTCCAGTTTGAATTCATTATCACCCAGATTGAATGAATCGTTGCAGACAAAACTGCTCGCCCCTGACATGGAAAGGCTGCGGAATACCGGCATGGCAACCTTGGCCGTTACAGTCCAGTTTTTGTAGTTTTTGCTAACCCTTAAGGGAACCTGTTTCATAGTGAAGGAGAGTTTTCCGTTGATGACCTTTACGTCAAGATATGGTTCAAGGTCTTCGGGGAGGGTAACACTGACTTTCCACGTGTTTGACTTGGCAAGTTGGACCTCTACTATCCCGGAAGCATGGATTCCGGTGAAATTGTTTAGGTCGTAATCCTTGGTAATGTACTTGTTGCTGTTTGTCTCTGTTGCCGCAAGGCACTGAAATGCCACAAAGATTGCAGATAATGCGATAATTAACTTTTTCATGTTCTTATAGTTTATTATTTTACTTAAATAATCACTTTATGTTTCTTATCCTGACAAGACCGTTGAGAAGATGGCCATAATACTCCTTCAATACAGCAGCTCTGGCTTCTGGTTCCATTTCTTCAGGCAACTGGTCGATGAGAGGGATGGTCTCATCTATGATCATGTCTATAGCATTTTCCATTTCTCCCTCAGGGTCTGTTTTGAGCAAAGTCTCATAGAACTCGGCAACCTTGTCATAGTAGGCGTTGCAGATTTCAAACTGGTCATTTCCAATTCCGGCAAACCAGTCTTTATTGCTTTCAATAATCTGGGTTGCGTCATTCGTGTCCGAACTGCCAATATAGAAGACAGCTGCCAATGCTGCAGCTATTCCAACTGACCACCAGACCGA
This sequence comes from Bacteroidales bacterium, assembly GCA_017962025.1. Lineage (GTDB taxonomy): Bacteria > Bacteroidota > Bacteroidia > Bacteroidales > UBA932 > Cryptobacteroides. The sequence continues at coordinate 6,303 of JAGCWD010000092.1, read as the reverse complement.
ACGCCTGATGACCGGATTCTTCCATGATGTGGCCGGACAATCATCGGCCAGCATGGCTTCGAATCTCTCTTGGTGACCTTCGGGAAGCTCCTGGTCATTAAAAGATTCCAGATTTTGATTGATGTATTCCTTTAAGTTATCCATGGTGTTACTTTATTGCGGTAAGCTTTGACGCCAGCATTTTCCTGGCCCTCGAATACTGTGTCCTGATCGTTCCTTCTTTCTCCTCGGTTATCGAACTGATCTCTTCGTAATCCAGTCCGTCTATAAGTATCAGGTTAAGTACAAGCCTGTATGGATCTGGAAGACTGCTGATTGAGGCCTTGATACGTTCAATGCTCAACTCGCTTGTTGGAATGTCTGTGTTTTCAGTAGTGAAGTAGTTTTTAGCCTCCTCCGCAGCATATTCGTCAAGAAACAGCCTTTCCCTCCTCCTCTTCCTCAGTTCATCGATAGATGCCCTGATGCAAGTCTTTGTCAACCAAGCGTTTTCCTGGGCCTTATTCCATGGTCCCCGTACCTGCGCCGTCCTATGATTGTCGAAGGATCGCAGGGCCTTCAGAATGGTGTCCAGCATTATTTCTTCTGCGAGGGCCGAATCCTGCACTATCCTCAGGCTGATGTTGTACAGCCTTTTTGAGTGCTCCTTATAAAAAGCTATGGATTCTTCCCTGGTCATTCTCAGAACAAGTCTTGTTTGTTAAACACTGGCCTTATCTGGCCGCTCCACATAATAAACGAAAACTTTGCCGGATTGTTACAAAAATCCGGTCATTTTTATTCTATATTCGAACTTAAGAGAGATCTAGGCGGTCTGGAGCATGGCGCGGCAGAGGGTGTCGGAGCCGGACCGGGCGAGGAAGAAGTAACGGGAGTCACAGATTTTCTTGAACGCCACCGAAAAGTCACTCTTCCTTCTGGCTTTCTCATGGAAATCCAGGTCAATCCTTATCTGAAGGTCAGCCATAGAGTCTATATCGGGTACGATTCCATGGAATTTATTGATATATCTTTTGGCCAGCCGGGAAGGATTCTCGAGATAATCCCCATTTTGTGACATTTTAGGCATTAACCACTCAATTCTTCCCCTACCTATTTCATTCCCTTCAGTATCAGATAATACAACATTTCTGTTAAGTAGGGTAACAATATTGTTAAGTCCAGAATCGACACTAATAATGACTGTTTCACCGCATTTTGGGCGTTCATCTATCTCGATTGAACACCTTGAAAGGAGGCACATACCGAAACCTTCCTCGATCAAGGTTCTGTGGGTAGCATTGACTATGTATCCGCAGATAGAAGAAACGCTTGCCTGGCCATCTTTTGCAACAGCTTTGGTGCTGACTGAATATTCAAAGGTTTTCATAATGCTATTTGGTTTTGTCTCTTGCTACATGCAAAAATACTATTCAGAGTCTATGTGATGAAAAGAGTGTGGTCTATGATATATAAAATGTGACTAATCTTTTGTTTGGCGGAAAAATTCTGCTATTTTTGGGACAAAAATTTGTGTTGATTGTTTTTTATCCCTTTTTGATTTGGGATATTATTCGATGATTAGGGACTAGAATTCGGGATTATGAACACTCCTCTACGTACTTCAAAAGGCTACAGAAATCAGGCTAAATATGCCTTTTTGTTTCCGGCTTTTTTCTTTGCCTTCATATTTATTTACGTTCCTTTTTCTTTCAAGGAATGGTATGATATCGGGGGTAAACCATGGACTTTTCATTTGTTGATGCTGTCCTTGATAATGGCCGGAGTCATGTCGCTTACCAGGCTTGTCTTTTCTTTATTGTACAAGTATATTCCTTTCAAATGGTGGCATTATGTTGTGTGGTGCTTTGGTGAAGTCTTTGTCAGTTCTTTGTTCTTTGCACTTTACACGTCTCTTTTCTATCTGAAGAGCGGTGGTATGCCGTATTTCTCTGCCCTTCCGTATTGCTTCAAGATTGCTGTCATGACCATGATATACCCGTATCTTATAGCAATCCTGCTGAGGGTAATCGCCAATAAGAATGATGATATAGAAGCTGCCGGGAAAGAACCTGAGGAGACGATGGTTAGATTCTATGACGAACATAAACGTCTGAAACTCACAATCGATCCTTCGGCGATCCTTTATGTCAGCGCTGATGCCAACTATATAAAGATCCATTACCTGGAAAGTGACCGTGTGAGGGTGTATCAACTTCGGAACTCCATGAAAAGCTTCGAGGCCGATGCCCGAAAGCACGGCCTCGTCCGCTGCCATAGATCTTTTTATGTCAATCCTCGCCATATCAAGGTTTTGAGCCGTGGCAAGGAAGGGATTATCTACACTGAATTCACTCGTGACGGTCTGGAGCGAATCCCTGTCAGCAAGCAGTACTACGACCAGCTTGCCAACATGCTCTAATACTCGAATCCGAAGTATTCACCCTTGCGGTCGGTGGGAACTCCGGTCTTCATCCATGCGGGCATTGGTTCTCCCTTGAGGTAATGGTCGAAGAACTGCTGGAGTCTTCTGGAAAGGTCCTTGCAGTTGCGGCGTTCCACCAGGTTGTGGGCCTCGTTGTTATATTCAAGAAGCCAGCAAGGCTTGCCGAGGCGGCGTAGGTCGGAGAAATACTCGATTCCCTGGTACCACGGAACTGCTCCGTCATTGTCATTGTGCATTATCAGTAAAGGAGTCTCTACCTTGTCTGCATGGAAGATAGGGGAGTTCTCGAGGTAAAGGTCAAGTCCGCCCTCATCCCACAGGGTTTTTCCGATACGGCTCTGCCCGTGTTCGTACTGTCCGGCACGCGTCATGCCTGATTCCCAACGGATTCCGCCATATGCAGAGGTCATGTTGCTGACGGGTGCGCCTGCGCCTGCAGCCGCGAACATATTCGTACGCGTTACAAGCCATGCTGTCTGGTAACCGCCCCAACTCTGGCCCTGGATTGCCATCTTGCTCTTGTCGGCGAATGAATACTTCTCGCATAGGGCCTCTGCTCCGGAGCAGATGCAGTTGTAGGCACTCTCTCCGGGGTGGCCATCTTTGTAGACGATGTCAGGGACGAATACGACGTAACCTCTTGAGGTATAGAAGCTTAGATTGACGGTCGAGCGGGACGGAGCAGGCTGCCAGAAGTTGTAGAGCTGGTCAGAATTCTTTTCATAGAAATAAATCATGACGGGAAGCTTCTCACCAGGCTTTATGCCGTCCGGGATGAACACAAGGCCCTTCATGGGAGTTCCATCGTAGGCATTCCACTTGAACAACTCAGCATGACCCCAGCGGTAGTCTGCCATCTGAGGATTGATAGCACTCAGTTTCTCACAGGTGGCAAAGAAATCTTGCGTCGTGTAGAGGTCGAAAGGATGGCGGAAATTGCCCTTGAGGTAAGCGATTTTGCCGTCAAGTGCCTTCTGGGGTGTCTGGAAGGTTACTGTGTCGGTAAAATACTTCAGGGTCTTTGCTGGCTTGGCGAGGCTCAGGTGGCCGTAGCCGTTCTTCTTGTCATCCTCATTCTGGAGGCTGAGATAAAGTAAATCCTTGGAATTTAATGGATTGACAACGCCACTCATCCGTTCGTTAGATGTCCGTTTGTCGATTCGCAGATCCATGGTCCTGAAACGGTTGTGGTTCTGGCGTCCTACACCTCCGGTGAGGTTTTCGGCTTTCGATCCGTCAGGAGCGAACTTCCAGACATCGTAGCGGTCGATGATAAGCACGGCCTGGTCGCCTTCGAGCCATTTTGGAGAGCCTTCGTAGGCACCCGGATATGCTGTCGGATGGTCATCATCCTCAGTGTGGAAAGCGACTCCGGTCTGGGCTGTGAGGTTGGCCTTTTGACCTGAAGCAATATTATAGGTGTACCACTGCTGATCATTGTTGTCGAAACAGATAAGATAATTACCTTCAGGTGATACATCGACTCTTCCGGCATTGAAATTCTTGGCTATGGTCTTTCGACTTCCATCATTCAAGTTGACAAGGGCATAGTCAGCGAAACTGCCGTCTATCCACATGGATTCGCGGGCATACTCGGCATTGTCCCTGGACATTGCAAGTCCCGTTTTGCCACCGGCAATCAGCCTTACATTGTCGAATGCGGAGGTGGTAAGTGGAATGATTGTGGCTGTTGGCAGGTTGATGACAGCAGTGTATGTCTTCCTGAGAGTGGCATCAATCCTCTTTTTCTGCTGGGGAGGGGTGTAAGGAGCGTCCCAATTCCAGATGTCCAGCTGGGCGGTTTCGAAGTCCACTATGGTAGTGTCCTTGGGAGGCCTGATTGGGGCGATACCGGTCATAATCCTCTTTCCGTCGGGGGTGAAGAACATGCTGCTGTTTTCAGTAAGAGTCCATCCATCAGTGCCGGAGACCATCGTGCCCTGGGGGATAAGCTCCCTTACGACTGTTCCCTGAGCTTGTCGAAGGGCAGCCAGAAACATCCCGCACCTCTTGCTGCCTGTGTTGTTAGTGTCCGTAGTGGCAGTGAAGGCGAGTTGTGCTTCGGCATCGTCGAAAACCGGTCGGAAATATTCCTTGTCCCCTTTCTTCAAGGTGTCGAGGACTATGCCGTTGCCAGTGTAGGAGGCAAGGATTATGGAAGTTGCCGAGAGGGAGTCCTTCTTGTCTTCCTTAGTGGTCAGTGCAAGTAGGGAACCACTGTTGCTGAATACGTAGTTGTCGATGTGTTTGAGGGTGTCGGCCTGCCATGATCCTGGGGTGAGGACTATCAGGCCAGACTCATTCTTCTTGCCATCCTTCCATGAGGACTTGTAGGCCAGGAAAGGCATTCCGAAGGTTCCTGCAGAATAAGAATCTACTGATGCGAACTTCCTGATCTGCACGTTTGATAGATCTACTACTGCAAGTGTATCTTTAGATTGGTCTTCCTTCTTTTTCTTATCGATCCTTTCCTGACGGGTCTTGGCGAATTCAGGTTTGATCCTACAGACAAGCCATTTCCCGGACGGGTCAAGGGTAGGCTGGTAACCACGAGGTATGGCTAGTTCCTTGATGTTCTTTTTTCCGTTTTTCTTGGTGGTGGCATCAGCCCGTACATAAAGAGTTCCATCTCCCTCCTGAGGGTTGACATTCCAAACAATCACACGACCGTCATCACTCATCTTGACTCCGGAAACGCTTTGCCAGGAGTCATAGACGTCGTGATCAAGTGGTTTCTTCTGGGCGAAAAGGCTTGAAGAGCAGCAGAAAACTGCGAGGGCCGCAATGAGCGGCAAGAGGTTTTTTCTCATATTCTGATGATGATTTGTGTTCGTTCTTCAAAGATAGTAAAAATGTGTCTTATTTAATATTTATAATATTTTAGGCAATTTTTAGGGCAAAAATGACTAAATTTGACAGATTATAGTCGGTTGCGAAGCGCGCTCTTGGATTGGAGTGCATCGGGATCAGAAGGCGAAATGCTGACAACCGTGGATAGCCCTTGCAGGTTGCGAGGGGAGATATATTAGTGTGATGAAGACAGTTACAGGAAATATCAGTTGGTACCCGGTCAGGGTCTTCTTCGGAAGGGCGGATCTGATTAAGGATGCTTTGGACGATGCAGAGGTGGAGTATTATTACCCTACGCGCCTTGTTGAAAAACCTACAAAAGACGGTTTGAAGTTCGTCCCGGAGCCACTTGTCCGGTCATTATTATTTGTCAGGACCACTCGTGAATATCTTCACCTCATGCGGTCCAAGTTCGGAGGAACCATTGTCCCGTATTATGACAAGGCAGAGCGTTCTCCTCTCGTGGTTCCGGACCGTCAGATGGATCAGTTCATCAGGCTATGCCAGATGAGGGATTCCGGGCTGGAGTATCTAGGTAGCGATGAGCCGAAGTACCATCAAGGCGACCGGGTGAGAGTTACCGAAGGGATATTCAAAGGTTTCGAGGGACATATCAAAAGGATCCGGCATGATAGGAAGCTGATTGTCACGATTGAAGGAGTGGCAGCCTTTGCAACCAGGTACATTCCACCGTCTTGTCTGGAAAAAGTAGAATAAAAGATAATATAAAACCAAATAAACGATGTTTAAAACTTGTTTCAAACTACTGCTGCTCGCGGTATTTGCCGTGGGCGCGGTCTCTTGTGGGCACAGGACCTACAAGAGCATTGCATATTTCCAGGATGTGGAGGAGGAAACTTCTCTCCCTATGGAAGTTAACAGGGGAATCGTAATCCAGCCGCAGGATAAGATTTCAATTGTTGTGTCGACTACGAATTCGGAGTTGGCGAAACCGTATAATCTGCCGAGGGTTACTTATACTCTTGGAGCTGAGGGTGATAATGTTGGAAACAGTGGAAATGGCAATA
>JAGCWD010000091.1 GCA_017962025.1 Bacteroidales bacterium | reverse complement strand
TGGCATGAGGGTGTCTCCGGCACCGACGCAGCACCCGTAACCAACTATCGAAAGCGCATACATGGTTTCTGCGAAAGCCGCAATCCTGAGCACCTTGGCTCCAAGCGCGACGACCTGTGGATCAACGCTCAGCAGCCCCATCAGCTGGGGAGCGATGATGAACATCAGCACTGCCAGGAAGGTCTGAATCATGGCTCCCATGCTCATCGTAATCCTGGAGAAACGTTTCGCTATATCCTTCCGGGCTGCACCAAGGCTTTGGCCTATAAGTGTCGTCGAAGCCTCCTCTATTCCATACGATGGCATGTAGCAGAAACTTTCAGCAGTGATTGCGAAGGCATTGGCCGCTATGGCTATCGCACCCAGAGGAGCGACGATAATGGTGCTCATCACGTAGGCACCCCTCATTATAATGTTCTGCAGCCACATGGGAGCGGTTATACTCCAGGCGTTGTCAATCGTCTTCCTGCGGGGAACAAATGTGCCATGCTCCCCCTTAATGTTCAATTCCTTGGATTTGAGAAGAACATACCAGACAGCAAAGGCTGAGGTTACCAGTTCCGAAAGACCAGTTCCAAGGGCTGCTCCGGCTACCCCCATCCCGCACACGAAGATGAATATGTAGTTGAATACCACATCCAGCACGCACATCCCGGTGAACATTATGCTCGGAACCTTCATGTTGCCGCTGGCCTGAAGCATGGCGCTGGCAGCCCAGCCTACTGCACCCACTGGAATGAATGCCGAATAGATAAAGAAATACTTGGAGGCGTCAGAAATGATTTCGGGACCTCCGCCGAGCCAGCGCGGAAGTGGGGAACTCAGGCATATTCCTATGGCTGAGAGGATAAAACTCAGAATCAGCACCGATGTCAGGCCCTGCCTCAGGACCGCCCTTGCGCCTTTGAAATCCTTTGCGCCGCACAAGTGGGCAACCTGGACTGAGAATCCGGAACAAGCTCCGGCGGTGAATCCTCCCAGAATCCACGTGCTTGTGGAGATTAGGCCTATCGAGGCTGAAGGATTGGCTCCAAGACGGCCGACCATTCCGGCATCTATGTATTGCATGAGCATGGAAGAGGTCTGGGCCAGGATTGCAGGAAGGCTGAGCATCAAGGCAAGCTGTATCTGCTGCCGGACACTCATTTGAAGTCCTCCCCGGATCATTCCGAGAAGTATATCCTTTCTGCTTTCAGCCATCGGGAAATACTATAACTTACAAATATAACTATTTTTCCGAAATGGAAACGGCGACCCTGTAACCCATGGACCAGGCTGCCTGAAGATTGAAACCGCCAGTTATGGCATCGACGTCGAGTACCTCTCCGGCGAAGTAAAGTCCGGGATGCTTCTTGCACTCAAGGGTCTTGTAATCGATATTCGAGAGGGCAACTCCTCCGCAGGTCACGAATTCCTCCTTGAATTGACCTCTGCCTTTGAGCAGATAGGTGTCATTGACAAGGATGTCGGAGAGTTTGTTCATTCCCTTGCTCCCTATTTCGCTCCACCTGGCATCGCCCCTTATCCTGGCCTTGGAGACAAGATAGGTCCAAAGCCTGGAAGGGATGGTAGCCGGATGGAAATTGACTACCAGTTTGGCAGGATTGTCCTGGGATATTAAAGATAGGGTCCTTCGGACCTGTGCTTCTCCATTTCCTGTCCAGTTTACAAGGAGGGTGGCATTGTAACCTGATTCCGATAGGAAGCGGGCTGCATAGGAAGACAGTTTCAGGATGGCAGGACCGCTCATTCCCCAGTGGGTGACCAGCAGGGGACCATAAGCCCTGAATTTGGTTCCAGCCAGGGAGACAGAGGTTTCCTCAACGACAGTGCCGGTCAGCTCCCTGATGGGACTGTCAGGAAGGTTGAAGGTGAATAGGGAAGGAACCGGAGGCACCATTTCAAGGTCAAGCCCCTCGAGCATCCGGAATCCTTCAGGGGAAGGACTGCCACCGGTGGTTACCACCACGTTGTCATATTCATCAAGCAGCGACTTGACGCTTTCAACCTTGATGCCTGCGTGAACTGAGACACCGAGCCTGTCCATTCTGGAGAGGAACAGGTTGACTATCTGCATGGCATCCTGTGAGGCAGGGAAAACACAATTGTCCTCCTGTAGGACAAGTTTTACTCCCTCTTTAGTGAACCAGTCCCAAGTGTCCTTGTGGCTGAAGCAGGAGAAGACCCTTCTCATCAGTTTGTCACCCCGGGGATAGGCCTCTTCCAGGGATGAGATACCTTCAAATGAATTGGTGAGATTGCAGCGTCCGCCTCCGGTGATTGCGACCTTGGCCAGGGGATTTTTACCGGCTTCGAAGACATCCACCGTAGATGATGGAAGTCTTCGCTTTAATTCGATGGCGCAGAAACACCCTGCGGCACCGGCTCCGACGACTGCTATTTTCATTGGACCTCTGTTCCTTATTTAGTTGCAGACTTTTCCAGGGCCTTTTCCAGGCCGGCTTTAACGTTGGCAATCAGGGCTTCGGAGGAAAAAGTCGCTCCGCTGACTGCATCTACTTCAAGTTCGAGCCCTTCAGAAGGAGTACAGCCTATCCATTTCTTAAGGAGGCTTGATGCCTTGGCAAAATAGACTGGGGTTTCTTCGTTATTAAGGGCTATTATGTCCACAATTGTGTCGTTCTTTATCCTGATGTCAAGAGGAGTAGGTCCAAGGTAGCCGTCTACATCAGGGCAGAGGGTTTCAGTAAGTATCGAGATGGTACCTCCGCCCAGGATTCTTTTTGCTGGATCCTTGACCTGGGTATGGGATGTCAACAGGATGCACCCCATAATCAACGCGGCTGTAACTGCAATTGTAACGATTTTACTTTTCATGCCACAAAAATAATTATTTGGCTTGAAAAGATAAAATTCAGTATATTTCGAATACCAACATATTGTGATCCCATGAAGCGGTTCTTAACCATAATCACGTCTGTGTTCCTGCTTGTCTTGAATCTGTGGGGGCAGGGAATCAGAGGCACATGGAAGGGCGAACTGGATTACGGCACTTCCAAACTGGCGATAGTCTTCCATTTTGACGACAGTGGCTGTACCATGGACAGTCCCGACCAGGGGACCATGGGAATTGCGGCGGAGCTGGCATACATGTCCGCTGACTCCGTAAGCGTCGTTCAGAAGGATATGGACGCCAGATTCTCAGGGCGTATCTCAGGTGACAGGATTGTCGGTCGATTCTCCCAGAGGGGGCTTTCCTTGCCATTGGTCCTTACTCCCGGAGATGTAATCCGCTCCAGGCCTCAGACTCCTTCTGAACCCTTCCCCTACAAGACCGAAGAGGTCTCCTTTAACAACGGGGATGCAACCCTGGCAGGAACTGTTTCCTATCCTTCAGACTGGAATGGAAGGAAAAGGATCCCGGTGGCTGTAATGGTGTCTGGCAGCGGACTTCAGAACCGGGATGAGGAACTGTTCGGCCATAAACCTTTTCTGGTTATTGCCGATTATCTGGCCAGGAACGGGATCGCAACACTCAGGTACGATGATCGTAGTGCTGGCAAATCAGTAGGTGATGCGGTAAATGCCACCACCGAAGATTTCATGAAGGATGCACTTTCTGGAATCAGTTTCCTCCGTTCGATGGGTAAGTTCGGAAAAATAGGTATCATCGGCCACAGTGAGGGAGGGGAGATCGCTTTCATGTTGGGTGCAAGGAAGGAAGTTGATTTTCTGGTAAGCCTTGCAGGCCCAGGGGTACAGGGTGACAGCATCCTTGTTCTCCAGAACATCAATGCACTCCGTAAATCCGGCTTTGATGGTTCAATCCCAAAAGAGGCAATCCGTCAGAGCATAAAGTCCCAAGGGAATCCATGGCTTGAGTATTTCATTGATTATGACCCTGTTCAAGATATAAAAGGAATCAAGGTCCCTGCCCTGATCCTCAACGGATCAAAGGACACCCAGGTTGAGGCTGAAGTGAACATCCCATCTATCGAAGCGAATCTTCCTCGCAACCGCAAGGGGAAGTATGTGTCCAGGTGGACCTTGGTCAAGGTCTATCCTGACCTGAACCACCTCTTCCAGCACTGTACCACAGGTCAGGCTGAGGAATACAGGGATATTGAGGAGACGATATCCACAGAAGTTCTTTCTGACATAGCCTCATGGATAGGTAAGCTATAAATTGTTACCTTTGTTACATGTTTACAGAGAAGATAATCCCAATCGTGAAGGAAGCCGCCGGATTGATGAAGCGTTCCGGATTCGACATAATGGAGAAGGATACAGCCGCCAATATCGTAACTTCCTCAGATCTTGCTGTCCAACATTTTCTGGTCGGACGTCTGGGAAAACTCATTCCCGGAAGCGGTTTCCTCTGTGAAGAGGAAGACCTGGATGATATTTGCCATGAATACATCTGGATAATCGATCCTATTGACGGTACTGCCAATTATGCCAGGGGTACATCTGACTGCTGTATCAGTGTGGCACTAGCCAAGGATGGGGAGGTCTGTGCGGGTGTAGTTTATAGCCCCTGGAGAAACGAGTTGTACACTGCCGAGAAGGGGCATGGCGCCTTCCGGAACGGAGTTCCTGTCAAGGTGTCCGATCGTTCCTTCGAGGAAGGGATGCTATGTGCCGCTTTTTGCACTTATTATAAGGAATACTCGCAGACATGCTCCGAGATCATCTATGATATCTACATGAGGAGCAATGATTTCCGTCGTTTTGGCTCAGCTGCGATCGAGCTCTGTATGCTTGCCGCAGGGGATATAGAACTGTATTTTGAAATGAAACTCCAGCCATGGGATTTCGCAGCAGCCGGTTTGATTGTAAAGGAGGCTGGGGGAAGTATCTGCGGTTTCGGCGGCAAACCTCTGGATCCGTTCAAGCCTGGAATGGTAATTGGCGGCAACACTGCAGATAATTGCGAAGAGATAGTCAGAACCGTTCAGAAATACTTATCAGCCCTGCCTTATTAGACTCTGACATGACAATCAACAGCAGGCTTCAGGAATATGTGGAGAAGGAGATTATCCCTCGTTATGCTTCTTTCGACAAGGCGCACAAGGAAGACCATGCCCGTAGCGTGATAAATGAAGCTCTTTCCCTGGCTGCATATTATGACGTCGATCCCGATATGGTCTATGCCGAGGCTGCTTTCCATGACACCGGACTGGTTGAGGGACGGCAGACTCATCACATCGTTTCTGGAAGGATAATCCGTGAGGATTCCAGGTTGGCTGAATGGTTCTCCCCGGAACAGATTGAAACCATAGCACAGGCTGCTGAGGACCATAGGGCATCGAGCGGCAATGAACCAAGGAGCATCTACGGAAGTATCATCGCAGAGGCTGACAGGGACATCATCCCTATGAAGGTACTGCGCCGGACAGTACAGTTTGGAATGGAACACTATCCGGAACTGGACAAGGAAGGACACTGGAACAGGTTCGTGGACCATCTGAATGAGAAGTATTATTACGGAGGCTACCTGAAACTCTTCATCCCTGAATCCCGCAATGCTGCCAGGCTTGAGGAACTTCGGGAGATAATCGGCGACAGGGCCAGGCTTCGTTCTCTTTTCGATGTCTTTTTTGAAGAAGAAAACCAATAAAACAAATAATCTCATGAAGTACTTAAGGACTATCGTTGTTGCAATGGCTGGCATCCTGATGGTGTCATGCTGCAACCATCAAGTAAAGCCTTGTGATCCGGCGAAAGCCATGTCCATCCTGAAAGATCCTTCATCCAAGAAGGTCCTGGTGGCTTCCCACAGGGGAGACTGGCGTAACTATCCCGAGAATTCCATACCTGCCATCGAATCCGTCATCCGTATGGGTGTGGACATCATGGAACTTGACGTCGCTATGACATCGGACAGCGTTCTCGTGCTCAGCCATGATGCTACGGTCAACAGGACAACCAATGGCAGGGGAGCGGTTTCTTCCTTTACCCTTGATTCGCTCAAGACATTGAAACTCAAAAGGGCTCATGGAGTTACGACTGATTCTTTAAGGATACCTACATTGGAAGAAGCCCTTACTGTCTGCAAAGGCCGGATACTGGTCAACGTGGATCATGGTTGGAATTATTTCGACCAGGTCATGGAGGTCGCCCAAAAGGTTGGATGCGTGGATCAGATCATATTCAAATCCGGTGGTACCCGTCAGGCTACTGCCGAAGCCATGCAGCAGTGCAAGGATGCCGGAATCTTCTACATGCCGATCGTAACCGTTGTCAGGGACGGATCCTCTCCGACAATTGACACCTATCTTGACGGTGGCGAAATGCCTGCAATGTTCGAGGTTTGCTTCACACAGGACATCCCTGAAGTAGCTGCCTACACAAAGGCCCTACAGGATGCCGGCTCCAAGATCTGGATCAACTCGATCTGGGGCTCCCTATGTGGCTACAACGATGACGACAGGGCATTCCAGAGTCCCGAGGAGGCCGAGGCTGCGTACGGAAGGCTTATTGAACTGGGCGCCAAGGTATTCCAGACAGACAGGCCTGAATACCTGCTCAACTATCTCAGGAAGCACCACCTTCACGATTGATTTTCCTTTTCAGAAAAAACTGAAAAAAAGTAATTGGATTAACCAGAAATTATTTATCTTTGCAGTCCCGTTTGGGAGCATAGGGGCGTAGCTCAGTCGGTACAGAGCGCTTCAGTCACATTGAAGAGGTCATCGGTTCGAGCCCGATCGTCCCTACGGTCAAGGAAGATCATCTGGATGTAGCGCAGTTGGTAGCGCACCTGGTTAGGGACCAGGAGGTCGCTGGTTCAAGTCCAGTCATCCAGACCAAGGGTATGGCAGAAATCCTTTCCGTCATACCCTTTAATTAAATAAGGTGAGTTGTCCGAGTGGTTGAAGGAGCCTGCCTCGAAAACAGGTGTACGGCAACGTACCGGGGGTTCGAATCCCTCACTCACCGCAATTTTTATTCAAAACCCCTTTCCAAACACACTGGAAGGGGTTTTTCTGTATCCGGGGGTTGGATTTCTGCGACCTATTGCGTATATTCGTACCCGTAATTGCGACCACTTTTGAATAGTGCGACCACTTTTTCAGCCGCCGCGCATATCAGGCATAAACAATTAAATATCAGTAGATTATGGCTATACGACAAACGTTCTCAACGAAGTTCTACTGCCGGAAGTCAAAGGCAGATAAGAAGGGCTTTGCCCCCGTTGAACTCTCCATCGTCATCAACGGAGAACGCACGTACCTTCGTCTCCCTCAAAAAGAGCGCCCGGAAGAGTTTAAGAAATTACTTGATAGTAAGAGAGATAACGCCATTAAGGTCTTTTGTGAGAACCAGAGAGTTCATTTGAACAAAGTCCTTGAGGATATGCAGTATGCGGGCATTGCAATAACGGCTGAAAACTTGAAGGAGTGCTACAAGAACGGGGGCATTGCTCCGTTCTACACGCTTGGACAACTCTGGCATGACATCATAGACAACAAGACCATTGAAAAAGCGAACGGAGACCTTGACGAAGACACATATCAACGCTACCTCTTGGCAAGGGATGCTTTCTACGAGGCGACCGGATACGATGAGAACACTCCGGCTCAAAACGTAGAACTCCAAGACCTACATCGTTTGCAGCAACATCTACGCAGCAAAGGACGTAAGCAAAGCACCATCCACCAGTACCACGCAAAATGCAAGGCGGCTTTTTCCTTGGCGTTCAACCGGGGCAAAATCAAGTCCAACCCCTATTCGCAGTTCAAAATGGACAAAGGAGAGAAGAAGGAAATCATCTGGCTCACAACCAAGGAACTCGGCATCCTCGCAAAAAAGGATTTCAGTACCGACCGATTGAGGAAAGTCCGGGACGTGTTCCTCTTTCAGTGCTATTCCGGTTTATCCTACGGGGATATGGAGGAACTTGAAAGACGCGACTACCAAGAGAACGAGAAAGGACAGATTTTCATTGAGAAGCACCGCAAGAAGACCGGGGTAAGGTTTCTGTCAATGGTTTTGGCAGAGGGAAAACGCATCCTTGAAGAATACGATTATGAATTACCCATCCTTACGAACCAGAAGTACAACGCCTATTTGAAGGAAGTACAAGACATTTGCGGATTGGACAAGGTGCTAACTACACACGTTGGAAGGAAGACCTACGTTTGCTACCTCTACCAGAAGCAAGTACCTATCCAAGTCATAGCGACCATTGTAGGACACACTACCTGCCAGACAACATTGAAGTACTATGCGCAGATGGACAAGCAGACCATCTTCAAGGAACTTCGCAAACGGCACGTAGCAAATGAGAGGAAGGACGAGACGAAGCCCGAGATGAAGGACAGAAAGGTATCAAGCCCGGAGGCGCAGGAAGCGGCGAAGAAACGTCGGGCGAAGGAAGCCGAGAACGAAACGGACACCATCCTCAACACCCTTCGCACGAGCGGCATTTGACGGAGCGCACACGGAGACGAAGCCGCCGGGGACCCTGGGACCCGCAATCTACAAGGGCTTTCCCATTGACACGAGGTATAGGAACCAACACTACCTCCTGTTAGAGGTGCGTTGAGCCGGGAGTTCTCCCCCTCTCTCATAGCCCGCCGACACGAAGGCATAGACCAAGGGCAAACCGGATACTGATACGAGGTATTCGGTCTTGGAGGTTGCTCTTACGAGTTTCGTGCTTACGCATTTTTGATTGAAAAGATTTGATTTTTAAGGGTTTAGAACTTGTATCCGTATTCTGTGCTAACCGATTGGATACGCCCTCTTGCGAGTTTTGTGCTTACGCAATTCATTTACTTTCAATAAGATAAATCGTTCTCGTTTGGATATAGTACGCCCTATACGAGAAAAAAGCGTTTTCTCCCTGTTCGGTTTGGTCTTCGCTGCGGAGTGTCTATCATCCCTGACTTACCGAATAGCGTTTGCTCCCTAAATCACCGAAACGCTTGCCGCAACTATGCTTATCACCATCCCTTTTGCGAGGGAGGAGTGCCCCATCTCCTATGTTGGTAGATTACTACGCCCCTCCGTCTCCTCGGTCCTTGATACCAATACTGATTGTTTGCTGCCGAGGGTGCTTGTGGATTATAGGTGCTTATCCACACTCGCCGTTTTCGTTGGACCTTGAAACCACCTGTTGTCGGTTGTCTCGCCGGTCGTCCTTCCCATAGAATGATACAAGAAAATCTGTTAAGAAACAAGGTTTTCTTGCCTCTCTCACTAATAAATAGTTTGGAAAGTGAAAAAAGCGTGGAAAGCGTGGAAAGGTTTTCAGGCGTTTAGAAGCCTAACACATACCGGAGCGTGACCGCGGGAGTGAAAACGTTTAAAGTATTGACTTCTTCCCTGATTGAATATGAAGGGTCACCCCAGGTCCCGTTTTCAGTCGTAACGCGGTTGGATACGGTGCTCTGCTGGAAGAGAAGACCCAGAGCGAGAGCACTCCGTCTTCCAACCTTCCATCCAACCTGCGGTTCAACGAAGAAGCCATTGTAATTGGGCTCTTTCTTCCATGCGCCATCCCAACCAGCACCGTAGAATGAGAGAGCA
>JAGCWD010000090.1 GCA_017962025.1 Bacteroidales bacterium | reverse complement strand
GTGGTGTTCAGCGTCCGCTCGATCTTGAACAGGTCTCCGCCGTTGGCCTCGAACTCGTCGAAGTCAAGCATCCGCTGTAGGATGGTGATGTCCTGCCGGACCTTATTTGGTTCGTTCTCGAACATAAACCTGATGGATCAACGGCGGTTATTCCTGTTCCGGAATCAAATGTACGAATTCTTACGGGATTGAGAAACTGCCGGGACGGTTTCATTCATCCCGGCAGGTTCCAATACTCACAAAGAAAGTAAGATGAGTTACGCTTAGTTCTGGTTCTTGATGTTGACGATGACCTCGACCTGCTGCTCCGGATGCACGTCCGGGGTGATGCGGGTGATACGCACGTCGTAGATGTTCTCCAGCCCCATGTCCAGGTACTTGGAGATGTCGTGGTTGTTACCGCGGGGGATGAAACCGAGCTTGTAATCCCCAAAGTAGATGGCCACGGCGTAGGGGTCGAAAGGATTGTCATCCTCGCGGACCAGGTCTAGCTGGGTCCCGATCTTGAGTTGCTCGAAGGCCTCGCAGCCTTCCCAGTAGCCGAAACCGGCGATGTGGAAGTTGGTCAGATGGACCTTCTTCACAGGCTTTCTGTCTTTGCTTCTCATAATGCTTCAGAATTGTGATTAAACTGTCATTTCTTGTTTCCGAGAGCAAAGTAAAAGCGAGGTTGCTCCAAAATGTGGGACAACCTCGCACAAAACTCAAAGGTTTACAAAAAAGTGGTATTATTCCTTATACAGGTCCGCTGCAGCATGATGCATTTCCCTGATATCCCTGGCCAGGGACTCAGGTTCGAGAACCTTGATGGCAGGACCCCGTGAAAGTAGGGGACTGAAGAAATCCGCCGTTGGCCGCAACATCATTTCGAAATCCGAGTACTCCTCCGTCGTGGCAATCTCCTTCTGGCTGTGATGGAAGGGGAGGTCCCGCATATAGGGCACTTCCCGTCCGTAGGCACGGATGACCACCCGCTGTACGGGGATATCAGGGTCCCTGACGATGCCGTAGCTCTCCTTGAACCACCCGGCCGGATCGAAGTCCTTGGCGTATTCATACTTGTCCTCAGTCACCTCCAGGGAGATAATGCGGTCGAAGGCAAGAGTGAAGAGGTTCGAATTGGGATCAGGGAACTTCACGAGGGCGTACCAACGCTTGTTGAACAACTTTACGAAATACGGGTCCAGCTTCCATTCTGACACTGTTGCATCGGCACCGTACCGGCGGTAATCGACCTTAACCCTCACGCCGCGTTTCATCGCATCTATGAACTTGTGCAGGTTGTCGCCGTCTGAAGGAATTGACTCAAGCAGGATCCGCTTCTGAACGGCCTTGCTTTCGGACAGGATGGAGTTGACAGACAACGTGGAGAGCATCCAGTTCTGGATCGTGTCCTCCTCAAGCACCTCCTCGTTGAAGATGTAGTACCGGAAACCGTCCTTCTTGTCACACTCGATGATGATCCCGAACATGTCAAGGATGGCGTCGCGGTGACGGTTGAACGTGCTTCGGGCAATGGGGATTCCTTCACTCAGGTCGGTCTCCAGCCATCGCTGGTTGATTTCCTCGAGCGTCAGACGGCCGAAGCGGTGGATCGTGTTCACCAGCCAGATGTATTCCTGGAAGAGTGCGTAGGCTTTCATAAAAGGGAGGGATTATTTGCAAGATTGAGGCTCCATGTATAGAATCTCTTTGCCATGCCTGGTAGCGTAATCAATCTCAGAACGAGTGCTCTCGCCGATATAGCCGCCAACATTGATCACATAGATGGCGTCGGCCATGTCTATCTTGCGCTTGTGCATGTTGTCCAGCATCTCCTTTGTCCCTTCTGTCCAGACTTCATCGTCGCCTGAATGGCCGAAAAGGCCTACGCTGATGACGATGTTTCCTTCCAGGGTAAGACGCTTCTGAGCCTCAAGGAACTGGTCCTTGAACCGTGTGCTGCCGCAGAGGGTAATGACTTTGAACTTGCCGACCATGATTATATGATTAAGCGGATCCGGCCCTCGGATTTTGCGAAGGTATCCGGATGCGACATGATGACAGCGTACACCATCTTTCCATCCACCGGGATGTTTCCCTTCCGGATAAACAGCTTCCTCTCATTAATCTCCCTGGCAATCTGCTCGGTTTTCATGCCGTGCCCAGAAGAGGCGAGGACATACACGATGGCTTCTTCGATTCTCACCGTTCCGTGGCCTTGTCAAATCGGATGATAGGAACTGTCTTCCAGCCCATCTGGGTCTTGTAATTATAGGTGCCAACCTGAATGACCTTGCAGTCTTTGGGGGCCTTTACAATCTGAGCGTCGTAGAAGGTATTCTTCTCATCCGCAACAATCAGAACAACAGGGTCGGTGTAATAAGTGGTGCCGGTGTACTGCATCTTTTTTTCTGACTGCGCAAGAGCAGCATCTTCGAATACGACCTGCAGGACCTGGAAGTTCTTTGCCTCGTTGAACGGGACAGGCTCGTCCAACATAGTTACGCCGTCGGGAAGTTTGGTCTCCTTCTCCGTTTTGGGGGCATTCTCACCGTCCTGCTTTGACGAGTTGGCTTTTACGGCAAAAAAGCCGAGCGTCAGCAATACACCCGTTACAATTCCAAGAAAGTATGAAAGTCCTTTGCTCATATATGTAAGTGTTTGATTAACAAAGTCTATTCGATATCCACGCGTTATTTCCTTACCGGCAAGCAAATACCGATTTTTCGGAATTTGGTGTAGCCGTTGACTTTTGCCATATCTATCGCGTCAAACTTGTCCGGGATGGCCGGAGGGCACTCCTGGTTAGCATAAACGATCAGGCAGTCGATAATCCGATCCTCTGGCAGGTT
>JAGCWD010000089.1 GCA_017962025.1 Bacteroidales bacterium | reverse complement strand
TAAAGATCACCCTGAACAACCCTGAAGAATCCAGCCGATGGTACCCTGGCGGAGGAATATATCGCAATGTCTGGCTGACCAAGGCCGCTCCCGAGGGAGTCGCCCACTGGGGAACATACATGACGACCAAGGGCGACAAGGCCACCCTGCAGGTAACCCTCAGTAATTCCGGTGCCACTGTTGAAGGTGTCGTCAGGACTGAGATTTACGAATATTCAGGTGACTCGGCTCCTGTCGCTTCTGCCGAGACGAAGGTCTCTTCGATCGAAGACAGCACCGTCGTGGTACAGGAATTCGACATGACCGGCGCCGCCCGCTGGAGTCCAGACCACCCCTCGCTATATGTAGCAGTTACCACTGTCATCGCCGGAGCGACTGCCGAGCCTAGGCCGTACTCAGCCGCAGCAAAGCGAGGATGGACTCGGCCGGGCTCGGACAGCCGTCCGGCAGAAAACGAGTATATTACGACATTCGGAATGAGGGACGTCGAATACAGGGAAGACGGAATATTCATCGACGGAGTGAAGACTTTCCTGAAGGGAGTGTGCCTTCATCATGATGCCGGCGCCCTTGGAGCCGTCTGGAACAATACCGCCTGGGAAAGGAGGTTCAAGATGCTCAAGGAGATGGGCTGCAACGCCATCCGCACATCCCATAATCCTCCCGCCCCCGAATTCCTCGACCTCTGTGACAGGATGGGCTTCGTCGTGATGGATGAGTTCAGCGACACGTGGACGCTACCAAAGAAACCTAACGGCTACGCCCTCCTGTTCAACGAATGGGCAGACAAGGACATAACGGCGATGATCCACCGGGATCGCAACCATCCGTCAGTCATCTTATGGAGCATCGGCAATGAGACCAATGAACAGGGCCATCCCGAACTATACTATATCTCACAGCATCTGACGGATGTCTGCCATGCTGAGGATCCGACCAGGCCTACAACCTTCGGATCTAACATAGCCTGGGCTTCGGAGCAGGACTTCCGGAACACCATGGATGTCTTCGGCTACAATTACAAACCCCATCTCTACGCCAAGTTCCATGCGGACAATCCCGGGAAGCTATACCTTGGCAGCGAAACCGCTTCGACAATCAGTACCAGAGGGGTATATTTCTTCCCAATCGAGGAAAACCCCAGGGGCAGGGAATCCTGTGAGAAGGACTTCCAGGTCAGTTCCTACGACCTCCACACGGTTCCATGGGGACAGATCCCCGAAGAGGAGTGGAAATACGAAGACGAGAATCCCTCATGCCTCGGTGAATTTGTCTGGACCGGATATGACTATCTCGGCGAACCGACTCCATATAACCATGACCTGACCATTCTGGACAATTTCCAGGACCCTGCCACACGTGCCAAAGCAGAAAAGGAACTGGCGGAAAAAGGTATCGTATCCACTCCGTCCAGGAGCTCGTATTTCGGAATTATCGACCTTGCGGGTTTCCCGAAAGACCGCTTCTGGCTCTATCAGGCCCGCTGGTCGGACAAGACCGTCTTGCATGTGCTTCCACATTGGAACTGGGAAGGCAAGGAAGGCCAGGTGATCCCTGTCCATGTCTATACCAACTGCGACAAGGTTGAACTGTTCGTGAACGGAGTTTCACAAGGTGCCCTTGACAGGGCTGACAAACAATACAGGCTTCGCTGGGACGAAGTTGTCTATCAGCCTGGAATGGTCGAGGCTGTGGGCTACCTCGACGGCCGTAAAGTGGCCTCCGAAACGGTCAGGACCGCGGGCGAGCCCCGCAAGATCAGGATGGCACAGGAGACCGGTTTCGGCGAAGGAGACCTTTACTACATCGACGTAAAACTTACCGACAAGAAGGGCAATTTTGCTCCTACTGCCTGCAATGACCTGAAATTCAGCATTAAGGGTCCGGGAGAGATACTGGCTGTAGATGCCGGTGATCCGACCTGCCTGACTCCCTTCCACAGTGACTCGATCAAGGCTTTCAACGGACTCGCATCCGTGATTGTCAAGGTCAAGCCCGGATCCAGGGGCAGAATCGTTGTAACAGCCACCTCTGATGGGCTGAAACGAGGACGTACCAGAATCAAACTAGTAAACAATTAATAATATGAAACGGACACTTTTGATTGCAGCGGCTGCCCTGTTATGTGTAGCTGCAGCAGGACAGGAAAAGATTTCCAAGGCCAACTACGCCCTTGCCGAAAGGTTCTCGGCGAAGAAAGTGAACCAGATGGTGTTCTCGACCAGGGTCCAGCCCAGATGGTTCAAGGATGGAGACCGGTTCTGGTACGACTGGCAGTCCCCTAAGGGAACCAAGTACTACATTGTGGATCCTGTCAAGGGTACCAAGACAGAGGTTTTCGACATGGAGAAACTAGCCATGGAACTGACCGAGATCACAAAGGATCCCTTCGACTCCCAGCATATTCCTATCACCGGCCTGAAACTGAAGGACGACAAGTATTTCACTTTCGACATCCGCAGCACCCAGGACAAGGTTGAGAAACCCGACACCACCAAGGCGAAAAAGGGCGGCGGAACGACCGGAGGACCAAGAGGAGCCGCCCCTGGCAGGCCCGAAAAGAAAGTCTTCCATTTTGAATATGATTTCGCGTCCGGAACCCTGAAGGATGTCACCGAAGAGAAGGAAAATGAAGTCAAGAAGTACCCTACCTTCGCCTCGATTTCACCTGACGGGACCGTCGGTGTCTATGCAAAGAACTCCAACCTCTGGATAATGGATTCCACCAGTTTGAGAAAGGCTGCAAAGGATCCGAAGGACAGCACCATCGTGGAGCACAGGCTGACCTCTGACGGAATCAAGCAGTTCGGATTCGGCTACGGCAACTATTCCGGAGACACGGAGACTGACACAACCCGCCGTTCGAACCCCGGAGAGATTGCCTGGTCACCTGACTCAAAGCATTTCGCAGTGACAAAATGGGACACCAGGAAACTTGAAGACCTCTGGGTCATTAATTCCGTGAGTTCAAAGCGTCCGAAGCTCGAGACCTACAAGTACCAGATGCCAGGAGAACCAGGGCCAAAGGGGTATTTGTACATCTTCACCCTGAATGGGACAAGTGCAACATCGAAAGAAATCAAGGTCGATGCCTTCAAGGACCAGGACTTCAATATCCAGACAGCCCGCAGGCTGGCCAAGGACAGCTACGGAGACTATTTCTCCAGCAAATGGATGGGAGATAACAGCGGTTTCTATCTAACCCGCCAAAGCCGTGACATCAAGAGAGTGGATCTCTGCTGGGTTGGAGTCAATGCTGATTCCGCTAAAGTGATAATCCCTGAAAGGTCCAACACCTACATCGAGACCAAGAGGCCCTTCCTCATCAAGGACGGCAAGCAGATTATCTGGTGGTCAGAGCGCAACGGCTGGGCCAACCTCTACCTTTACAACAATGACGGAACCCTTGTAAGGAAGATTACCGATGGAGCGTTCCATGTGGACAATGTTCTTGGCGTGAACGAGAAGGAAGGCTATGTCCTGCTCAGCGCCTGCGGAGTAAACAAGGACGAGAATCCCTACCAGATGCACACCTTCAGGGTCCCTCTGACCGGTGGAGCCCTCCAGCAACTCGACATGGACGACATGGATGTCCTCTCGACAGCAAGCGATGACGCCAAGTTCTTCGTGGCAAACTATTCAAGGGTGGATTACACACCTAATGTAGCCCTCTTCGGAGCAGGCGGCAGGAAGATACTTGACCTTGAAGAAGCAGACCTCAGCCTCCTCCTGGATGCAGGCTACAAGTTCCCGGAGCGTTTCAAGGTAAAGGCTGCCGACGGAGTGACCGACCTCTATGGTGCCATGTACAAACCCTATGACTTCGATTCTACCAAGGTATATCCGATTTGCGACTATGTCTATCCCGGCCCTCAGGTCGAGGCGAACAACATCTCATGGAGCAAGAATTTCACAAGGGTTGACCGTCTCGCTCAGCTAGGAATCATAGTCATAACCGTGGGCAACCGCGGAGGCCATCCCAACCGTTCGAAATGGTATCACAACTACGGCTACGGCAACCTTCGTGACTACGGTCTCGAGGACCAGAAATATGCCATCCAGCAGATCGGAGCCCGCCATCCTTTCGTGGATCTCGAGAGGGTCGGTATCCACGGCCATTCAGGTGGAGGATTCATGAGCACCGCAGCCATCCTCAAGTATCCTGACTTTTTCAAGGTGGCGGTTTCCCGCGCAGGAAACCATGACAACAGCATCTACAACCGCTGGTGGAGTGAGCAGCACCATGGAATCCTCGAGAAGATCGACAAGGGTGACACCACCTTCGTCTATCACATCGACACCAACCAGGAGCTCGCAAAGAACCTCAAGGGCCACCTTATGCTGGTTCACGGCGACGTGGACAACAACGTCCATCCGGCCAACACGATCCGTGTGGTCAATGCCCTCATCAAGGCCAACAAACGATTCGACATGCTGCTCCTGCCCGGCCAGAGGCACAGCTTCGGCGACATGAATGAATATTTCTTCTGGAGGATGGCCGACTACTACTCCGAGTGGCTCATCGGTGACTCCGAGCGAGCCCGGGTGGACATCGTCCAGTTGAATAACGATTAGCGAGATTCTTCACTTCGTTCAGAATGACATCAAGGGAAACGTCAATAAGTATAGTTCTTGCAATAGCGACCTTCTCTCTGAATCTCTTCCTTTTCAGTTCCTGTTACAGAGCCAATAATGACTTACAAAGATCGAAGATGATCTTTTACTCTGATTCAGTGCTCACAATGAAGGGAGATTCTATTGTAGACGTTGTTACTGCAAGCCCGGACAATTATGTAATAAGCGTGGTCGCAAACGACGATTCTCTGCAAGATCGCGAAATAATATGCTGGCTGGCCTGTGGACTCATCGTATTAGCAATTGGTGGCATAATAGTGCTTATTCACTCTCATTCAAAGCACCGAACCATTAAACAGCTCATCGCACAACTTGAGGCGAAGACTATAACAATCGAAGACATGAAAGAAGAGCTTGAGATACTTGGGAGTAAATCAGATACGATTTCAAAAACCCTTAATATGATTCTCAAGCAGAACATAGAGACTATTAAGAGATTAAATGGCGAACGCGAGGTCTTAAATAAAAAAGAGAATTCTGAATTCTATCCAGACAAACTTGAAGAGTTGCAAGGGAAGGTAGACATAATCCGCCTTGAAATGGATCGCTTACATAATAAAATCCCTTTGCAAAAGAACCTTGAAGACACTTTAGATTCAACCTGTGGCAACATCATGAAAAGAGTCAGGGAGTCATTTGGCAACTCTCTAAAAGAAAGCGACTATCAGGTATTGACAGGTGTTTTCGCAGGTCTTTCTTCTAATGAGATAAGTTTCATCACTGGCTTGTCTCCTGGCACTATCCGGGTTAGAAAAAACCGGCTGAAGACTCGCATTCAGGCTCTTCCTGGCAGTAAAGACAAAGAAGATTTCTTGCATTGTTTCGATCAGCAGAGGCCGTTGTAACACCATACAATTGAACAATATACTCATTTACAAAGCGTTACAAAAATAATTGTAACGCTTATTTTTTGTCTTAAGTCATGGTTTTCTCGATCTTTGCCAAAAGCAAAACATTAATGAAATATGAAAACTAAACTTTATTCTATCGTGATTGCGGCGATAGCAATAATCACAGCAGGGCTTCTTCTGTTTAAGCCTATTAATATGGATGCCAATATTCCTACCAGATGCGAAAGTGCAGACAATGCCGTGGTCAAATGGAAGTGTCTCGCCACGTCGGATAATTTGTGTGAGTACCCTGGATACGAAAGTGGTAGTTCTATTAATTGCTGGGGTGGATTATATGCCCATCGATAATCTTTAAGTACTATATTAAAGTCAGAAGAAATATGTCCTCCTTCAAATCCGTCATTGGAATCATAGGGGTTTTCCTCTCTTTACCTTCGTTAGCACAGAATGTCCTCATACAGAGTGAGTCAGCTTTTGGAAAGTTGACAATTTTTGCTGATCATGCTGCAAGTTCAGAAACATTCTACCATAATGGCAAAGAAATACATGTTGAGGAGATTGGATATACTCATAATCAGATTGACAGCATTCGATTGAATATCAATTATGATTGTTTTCTTGCGTTTGAAGACAATACAAATGAAGGCATTAGGGACACAATGTTATTACAAATTGGGAAACGGTACACCAAATTCTACTCGGCAAAGCTTCACCTCGCAGACTCGTTATTGCAGTTCTGTAAAGGGAAAGGACTCGGAAACGTGCTAAAGAATGCCATCCCCATTTTTGTCAATGATGTGTACTATATCGATATAGCTACCAAAGAGTTATCATTTGTATGCAGGCTCGCTACTGAAGATTTCGAGTATATAGAAAAACTGCCAGACATATCATGGAATATCTCTGATGAAATGAAAGTCATCTGTGGATATAATTGCTACAAGGCAACTGGAAGTTTCAGGGGAAGAGAATATGAAGCATGGTACACGGAAGATATTCCCGCTCCTGTAGGTCCATGGAAATTGTCTGGATTACCTGGGGCAATACTAGAGGCAAGAGACACGGAAGGATTATGCAGTTTTGAGGCAAAAAGTGTCCAACTCAACAAAAGTATTATGGAAAGAACAGATTACCAATACTTCAAAATAAGTAGAAGTCAATATAACTCTATGATACAGAAATACTTTGATGCACCATTACGATTCCAGAGCATGCATTTGAGTAAAGCTCCTGGTACTAGTATCACCCCTCCACCAAACGAGAAACCATTAAGAAAAGTCACAACTCTTGAAAAGTATTAATATGAAAAAGTATTTATTGAAACCTAGCATTGTCGTAATCGTAATTATCATTACACTCCCTTTTATTCTCAAGCCAACATCATCCAAGGCATCTGTCCCTACCTCATGCGCTAGTGCTGATCTTGATTGGATTTGTCTTGATGACATGGAATCCACCTGCAAGTATCCAGGTTATGATGATGAAGGCGCTATAAAATGCCACGGTGAATTATATATTCATATCTATTAATATGAGCTCCATATCTAATCTATACATATTGAATAGATTAATCCCCTTATGTTTTCTTATTTGCTATCTGGCATCTTGCTCTCAAGATGCCAGACAACACGTCAATACATACCAAGTGTCTTTTGATCAAATTAATGAGTTACCACTAGCTACCCCAATCAATAATCTTATTATTGAGCCTGCGGATTCAGATATTCTATGCTATGTAGTTAACGGTGTCATCTGTAAGATCTCCACAAAAAAAAGAGATCGTCAGATGTCAATAGAATTGTTTGACACTGTTAAATCAAAACACATTTCATACAACTTTCACGATGAATATCTTATACATCCAATTGCTACAAGAAGCTGGAATAAAATAGTAATACATGATGGCCTTATCGGTAAAACCATTGTCGTTGACGTTGAGAACGCATTTAAACAAGACAGTTATTCTCCTTTAAAGAAATTTTCAAACATTCAATCTGAACGACTCATTTACATGGGAGATAAAATGTTATTTTTGAATAAAGACTCATTTGAAAATGGAACGCCAAGAGTATGCTTCAGTGATGATAACTGGAATTATTCTCAGAAAAACAGATATAGATACGAATCCGGCAATGTCGTTCACGGAGAAATCATATGCAAAGAAGATTTGTCAATGATTGTTTACATTCCAGGACATGACAATCAGATTGAAATAATGGATGGCAATGGAGATCTCTTGACTAAAGTCGTTTTTCCTCATAATAAGAAACAGGAAATAACCACTTTTGAGAGTAATAACAAACTTCATTATGTTTTCTCTTTCCCTCCTGTTTATTGTTTTTCTTCCGCATGCGCAGGAAAATCCGGTTTTATTGCAGGATTCATAGATGATAACGATAACCACTTGGTGTTGATGATGGATTGGGCAGGAAAGTTTTTGGGAGGTTTCAGAGTTGATGGTGAGATTCAAAAATTATCTTTCTCGTCTGACGAGAGAATGATCTACTCATGGACTAAGAAAAACGAAGAGTGTTATTTGGAAGAATACATAAACCCTTGTTTATGAAAAGATTTCTATCACTATTAATTATAGTCGTGCAAGCATTAAGTTGTTCAACCGATAAACAAAATGAAGAATCTCTACGGTTTATAAAAGCGACTTTGAGCAAAGACACAAAATACACGGCGTCGCTTGCCGACACTCTCTTTCATTACTCTATCCCAATAATGAGTTTTAGCAACGGTAATAAGGAGCAGTTTGTCTATGTTACTAATCCAGAATGCTCTTTCTGCATTGCTTCTGCGATAAGTTGTTCCAATGCATGGGTAGAATCAAAATCAGAATCACCCTTTATATTTCTTATAAAATCTGATTATACTGAATTGTTTGAGTTCTACATGAAAAGGGATTGTAAAAAGATAATACCGTATTTCTCATCGGTAGAATGTAAAGACCTCCAAGACGGTCTATACACAATCAGGAATGGTCATGTCTTCTCATATTCCTCTTGGGCTCCTTGAGATTATTGCTATACTTGTCCTGACGTCTTTACCACTTGCCGGGCAAGGAATCAGCGGAAGGGTAAGTGATGCCAAGGACGGGAAACCGCTTCCAGGGGTCGTTGTCCGGACTCTTGACACCAGGGGTAAGACCCTTAAATACGTGATTACAGACAAGGAAGGAAAATTCAGCGTCACAAATGAGTCGGAGGCTGAAGTTTTGGTTGTGGCATACCTAGGTTATCATGAGCAAAGGATCGAAGCTCCTTTTGAAAACGACTACGACATTCGTCTTGTGATCAGATCCGAAAGAATCAAGGAGAGTGTGATCCAAGCCAGGAAAGTCCAGATGGCGGGTGACACGACCACATACAATGTCAAGGCCCTGAGCACAAGGGATGACAGAGTGCTCGTGGATGTGTTGAGAAGGATTCCTGGGATAGAGGTAACTTCTACTGGTCATCTGAAAGTTGACGGGAAGGATCTCGGCAAGTTCTACGTCAATGGGAAAGATGTGCTGGAAGGGAACTACAACCTCGCCACCAGAAAACTATCAGTGGATGCCGTCAAGAAAATAGAAGTTCTACGGAACCACCAGTACATCAAGATGCTGCGTGGGATGCAGGAGTCCGATATGTCTGCCGTCAACATCGTGACGGAGGAAGGCGTCAAAGGTAAGGTCAACGCTTCAGGCTCGTCAGGAGTTGGTTACATGGACGGGAGACCGAGGCTGCCGAATGCGGAAAGCCTCACAGCATTTTATCTTGGAGATATTGTCACGTCAGTAAGTGATGTCAGTTTCGACGCTTCCGGCAAAGCCGTCAGCCCGACCCAGTCCTTAAAGCTGCCCATGGACGAAAACCGCCACTCCATCGACAGCCGTCTCAACATGGCCTCCACCAAGGCACCGCTCAGTGACAGCCGTTCCCTGTTCAACAAGACGCTCGACTCCCGGACAGTCAACACGCTGACCCCATCCGAGACAGTCAAGGCCGGGGCCACCTTCTCGTATTCATGGGGCGAGAGAGCTTCTTCAGACAACAGATTCTCAGTCTATCATCTTGAAGACGGCGAAAGAATCATATTTCGTCAGGAAGAAAGGCTTGAAAGGGGAAATAAACTTACAGGGAAGCTCAACTATTCCAACAATGGAAGCCGATTCTTTGCCAGGGAGATCCTCTTCGCAGACCTTGGGAAGACCAAGGGCTCTGCCGAGGTTACAGGAGATGACCAGAGGCTACAGACAGGGGATAAAAAGCGGTGGAATCTGGATAACAACCTGAATATGCTTTTCAAAATCGGATCCCGCAGGGTTCTAGGAGTAAAAAGCTACACCCAGATAACCGGTTTCCAGGAGAATCTGAACATTCTTTCTTCCACTCCACGGCAGCATATCGGATCGTCTGCCATATTCGAAGATCTCTATTTCAGCGACATAATGAAGACTTCGGGAAGGATTACCTATTCCATCAGGCCGACCTTCTCATGGACATTGTTCGAGAGGGATGCAAGCCTCAAAGGACTCCTGGACAATGAAGTGCCCGGGCTTAAGAACGACTCCTCACGAGCAACCTACTTTTCCGGAGGTTTCTCATGGAGCGCTTTGTACAAAGTCAAAAACCTCAGTTTCAGCCTGAACGGAACACTCCGCTACGACAGGGCATCCTTCGGAGACTACCACGTCTCCAAGGTGCTCTCCGATGGAGATGCCCAAGTAAAATTCGAGACTGCACGCTTTGTCGCAAATGTCGAAGGAGGTCTTGGCACTTCCAAACCAGACATCCAAGACCTTGGATCCGTACTCATCCTCTATGACTATGACGGGCTGCGCAGAGGGCAGGAGTCCCTCTCTTTCCTGCCCACACGGTTCATAAGAGAAGAATTCATATTCAGGGAACCAGTAAATGGGTGGTACGCCAGGCTCATGTCAAACTACAGCAAGACCCGTAGCCTTCTGGGAGGCCGGGATGTGCTTGAAAACTACATCCTCAGCTACAATACCGACGAGGCCATTGGCTACAGGACGTGGTCTTCTGGAGTAGAAATCACCAAAGGCCTGTATTCGATCAACGGCAAAATCTCAGCCAGGGTCAGCCACCTTCGCTCAAGTTCCACCTTCCGGCAGAACGGGATGACCTCAAAGTATGTTTCCGAAACTCTCTCCCCTTCCCTAGAGGTCATCACTTCACCTCTCAGTTTCTGGAACATTGATGCTTCCGGAAAAGTCGGTTTCGCCTCTATGAGGTCTGGCTCCGGAAAATCCGGACGCACCAGCAATATCAGAGCCACTATCACCAACTCATTCTATTTCAGCAAAAGAGTGTCCGTGGGAGCTATTGCCGACATCTTCCATAACTCCACGGTCGGAAAGACCACTATCTTTCCTGACGCATTCATCTCATGGACGGGTCGGGACAAGACAAGAATCAAGCTGACGGCCA
Organism: Bacteroidales bacterium; assembly: GCA_017962025.1. Classification (GTDB taxonomy): domain Bacteria; phylum Bacteroidota; class Bacteroidia; order Bacteroidales; family UBA932; genus Cryptobacteroides. The sequence continues at coordinate 13,350 of JAGCWD010000089.1, read as the reverse complement.
CTAATCTAATGAACCAAAAGGAATATTCGTATGTCTCCCTTAGCCCTCTGCAGGAGACAACTCACAGCTACCGGATACGGCCCCTGTCAGTCATCCTCTCTGCCGACTGGACTTTTTAGCGTCCGTAGAGCTGGCGCTCGATGAGCCGGCGCTTAAGGACGCTACCATATTCATATTCACCGACTTCTATCGAATCAAGCAGATAGAGGTCGGTTCCTTTGAATATGGTGGACTGGGCGACGGTGCGGATCGCGAGGATCTTGTCGATGGCTTCTTTCGGGACGATCAGGTGGCAGGGAATGATGTAGGCAACAGGATTGCAGGCTACTGCATGGGCAACCGCGCGAACTCCGCGGGGATTCTCGCACAAATCTGCAAGCTGGCTGTAACTAAGGAGTTTTATTCCTTCTCCAGGCTTGATGGGAGTTCCGTCCTCGTGATGGGTCAGGAGATAGAGTTTCCGCCAGACATTGAGTTGGAATGGAGTGCCTGCAAGCCTCATGTCCTCCCACTTGGTGATCATGGATAACTCGGCAAGGTCGTCAGTCGAAACCTTGGTCACGGTGATTTCAGAAATATTGTCCGCAGGGAGTTTTGCGACATATTCACTCACTCTGGACAAACCCCTGAAATCAGCGCTCACCGAAGCTATCTTCCCATCGATCCGGGTCACAACCCACCTTTGATCCTTTTTCATGCCGTAAATCCTTAATCTTTGTAAAGTTAAGGAAAAAAATTAACTTTCCCCAGATTATTGCGACTTATCAGTAGAGAGACGTGGATAATGACAAAGGAAGAGTTCGGACATATCTCTGACGGTATAAGGCGGGATCTGATTGCCCTGGCAAGGAGGTTCCTCCGGGCAACCAGAGGACCGGACGAGGCGGAGGATATAGTGCAAGAGGCCCTTTTAGCTTTGTGGGAACTGTCCGAAAAAGGCTATCCGATACATAGCGAAAAGGCTCTGGCCATCAAGATAACCAAGAACATCTGCATATCCAGGTACAGAAAAAGGAGAATTGAGACCGTTTCTATTCAGGATGATTCCATTTCGGGCGGATTCTCCGCTGAAGAAAGGACCGAAGCAGCGGACAATACCCGAATCAAAAAAGCCGTTTACGGTGAATTGAACAAGAGCGAAGCGAAATTGATCACAATGAAAGCCGAGAACGGCTTGACTCTGGATGAGATTGCCAAAGAAACCGGAAGGCCGAAACAAAGCATAAAAGTGACGATCTCAAACGCCCGAAGGAAAATGCGTGAACAAATGAAGAAGTTATGATGGAACCCGAAAAATACTTGTCAAACGAAGCGGTCGCTGAATTCGACCGGATCGTGAGTGAATATGAAAGACCTCTTCGAAAAAGGAGGATCCTGCGCTGGATAGGTGGTATAGCAGCTACCGCTGCTGCGGTAACCTTGCTTCTGGCCATCAGGCCTGAAGCCCGAAAGGAAAAACCGATCAGTCCTGTCGTCATAGCCGAGGGAATAACTGAACTGATGGACATTAATTCTGGGGCCGTTGAATCCGTAAGCGCCGTCCCACAAGGTTCCAAAGCCTTGGTGACATTGAAGCTCAAGAACGGAGACGAGTTATACTACATAATGTGTTACGACGATATTACCGGTTCCACCTCCCTAATGGCAGTGAATGATTTTTCAAAATAAAAATCAATATGAAAAAGTTTATATTATCCGCGATTTGCATACTGATAATCGGAGCAATCTCCGTCCAGGCTCAGAAAAAAAAGGTGACCCAGTACATTATTGATGGAAACCATGTGGAAAATTTCGACGGCTCCATTTTGGAGGGCCGTTATGTTAATTCATATAAGATTGAGACTGTCACGCAAGGAAATGAAACTGTCGAAAGACATATAATCCTGACAAACAAATCTATATCAAGCATTAAAGCGAGCGCAGATACCACTAAGGTGATCAGTTTCGGAAAGCATCCTGAGCCTGTTTACGTTTTGAATGACGAGCGTATTATTTCGAAAGAAGAATTCAATCAATTGAACATCAACGGTATCAAAAGCATCGAGGTTATTAGGAAAAACGACAGCGAGATCGCTAAAAAGTATTCCTCTGAAGGGAGGGGTGTGATAATAGTATGGACCAAGCAGTCTAAAAGCGGTACCTATGAACCTTTAGGGGATGCTGTAAGGGTCATCAGCTCGGAAACGCAGAGGAAGGTGAAGGTGAACGCAAAGAAGAGTGACTGATCCGGGAAACTACTCCATATTCAGAAAGTTAGTTTCCCAAACACCTTAGGAAGAACTCCTTAATGGATGAGTCGGAATTGGAGATTCTGCCCTTGAGGCGCCAGACACGGTTGTAGATAACGCTCTTCTCCTTTTCCATGAGTGCTGAGATAGTGGTGCTCGAGAACCCTGCTGCCGTGAAAGCATAGAGTTGGAAATCTTCCTCTTTCCATTGGGGAAACTCCCGATGCAACTTGGTCATTACCCCGTTCTTGGAAGAGTCCAGGATGTCTTCAAGACTTTTCTGGACTTTTTTGTCGTTGCGAAAACCTTCGACAATCGATTTTACCTCTTTCAGGATTCTTGGCTGAAGGTTGTTCGTCCCTTCGTAGATGTAGTACTGTTCGCAGAGCCTCTCCAGGGTGTCTAAGCCCGGGCCCTTCGGTGGTTCGACAAGCTCACCAACCGGGACATGTGGTTCGACAGGCACACCTGCCGGGCCCTGAGCCTGTCGAAGGGCCTGCTGAAGATCCTCGGCAATAGTCATATACCTGTCCCTCTCCGCCTTTTCTTCTGCCAGGACGCGCTTCTGCTCGGAACGGAAATAAAGATAGGCTGCAACCAAAGCAGCGACTACAAGAAGCGCAGCGAGCGCAATCAACCAGAGTTTCATCTTTGCCGAACGCAATTTTTCGGCCTGGACGTCTGCCTGCCCTTTGATATATTCCCTCTGGCTTGCCGAAACCGCCTCTCCGAGTGCCTCAGCCTGGGACCTGTTACCATATTCAGTAACCCTTTCCAGGGCTTTCAGGGCACGGGCGGTCTCTCCGGAACGGGTTGCGATCTGATATTCCCGGAAATCCAGGTCCGCAGCATCCTCATCGGTCTCCGCCAAAGCCCTTGCTTCCGAGAGCCACCTCCAAGCTTCCTTACTGTCACCTGTCAATGAGTACGAATATGCCAGGATTCCCTTGTCTGAACAATCCAAGGGGTAACCCAACTGGTCAGCGGCACGCCCGAGAAGGTCGATTGCCAGGACCGGGTCCGGAACGTCCTTGCTCACGGCAAGGGAGGCATACGACTCCAGGCATTTTGCTTCCAGAAGGGTGTCCTTCATTTCGTGGGAATCGAAAAGGACGCTTTTGAATATCTCTTCGGCCGCTTCCATCTTACCGGCAGAGGCCTGGGCCTGCCCTATTTCCAGCAATGACCGCTGATACTCTCCTGGGATACCGGCATCCTTGAAAGCTTCCGAGGCCCTTGCAAGGTAGAGGATTTCATCCGATGGATTTCCGGTAACGGCACTGATCCTGGCCATATCTCTGCAAATAAGGCCTTCATGGAGCGGGTCTCCAGCCCTTTCAGCATATTCAAGAGCCCTTGTATAGTTGACGATTGCAGCAGAATAGCTTTTCTCGTTGTACTGTGTCCTTCCAAGACAATAGAGTGCCCTGGCTTTCTGGGAATCGTCCCCGCGACGTTCGAACCAGCTGGTCATCTTGGCGACATTCCCTGCATCCACTGTGTTCACATAGCCCAGATCCTCTTCAACCTGGTCAAGGACAGCCTCCATCTGGGTGTCCAGCCCGGTGGCACAGGACACCGCAAATAAAAAGACGCACGAACATGCCGTGATTTGTAATCTCTTTATTATCAGCTTATTGAACATAAACCATCTATCGAAAAACAGGGGTAGGCTTTGGGTTATTTTGTTAATAATCAATCATTTACAAATCACGCACCCACCACCCCCAAAAGCAAAGATTATTCTTCGTTCCTCCAGCCTTGGGCCTTGACGGGCAGCTCGACTCCTTCCGGAGTGACAAGGACGGCGCCTACCTCGGGCTGGGCCAGGTGACCGATGATGTCAAAGGTCTGGAAATCCCTGCGGAACTTTTCAGCCGACATGATGGGAATAGTGAACAGAAGCCTGAAGTCATCCCCACCGTTCATAGCTGCGCTGATCGGATCGATGTCCATCTCTTTACCGAAAGCAAAACTGTTACCCTCGAAAGGAATCTTGTCAGCATAGACCTTCACTCCGAGACCGGAATCCCTGACCAGTCTCTTCAAGGCATCGGACAGGCCATGGGACACAAGATAACCGTGGGATGGGTAAATCCCGACTTCTTCAAGGCGGTCAACCACCCCGTTGGGAACCTCCGGCTTCAGATAGCTTCCTATGAGCATCTTGTATTTCTCAAGATCCGGCTGCGAAGAATCGTCGGCCGTTTTCTCGAAGCTGCGTTTCTCCCTTTCCAGGATCTGCTGACCGAGGAATGCTGCTCCCAGGCTGCCGGAGACACAGACCAGGTCCTTGCTCCTTGCCTTGACGGTACGTCCGCGAGTCAGTTTGAATTCCTCTCCAACAGCGGAAATACAGACAGAAAGACCGTTGGGAGACGGGACCAGGTCAAGATCCAAAGATTTGAAACCATGTTCTCTAGCTGCCGCAACAACTCCGCTCCAAAGGTCCCTGACATGACTGAAATCCAACTTTGCCGAAATCCCCAATTTGACAGACAGCGTCCTTGGATGGGCCATGGAGGCATAGATGTCTCCTGCCAGGGCGGCGACGCATTTGTAGCCAAGGTGTTTCAGTGGGAAATAAGTCAGGTCGAAATCTATCCCTTCAAGGAAAAAACGAGAAGCATTGACCACCGTGCTGCCTGGGGCAGCCTCGAAGGCGGGTTTTTCCTCGCGATCGAATCCGGTACCTTCAAATAGAAGTACGATTGCCTCTTCCTTGCCATATTCCTTGAAAGACTCTTCTGCCATGGGATTACTTTTTTTGACTTTAATTACACAAAATTAGCACATTTTGTTAAATTTGTAGTTACCGAAAAAGAATCCATCATGAAAAGAACTTTCTTATTCCTCATGGCAGTCCTTATGCTGCTGCCCATGGGTGTTTCCGCTAAGAAAAAGACTGCGGACATCAAAGTCATTTCGTACAACATCCGCCTGGGTGTAGCCAAGGACGGGACCAATTCCTGGGAATTCCGTTACCCGGCATCTGCCATGATGATCGATGACCAGAAGCCGGACATCTTCGGTGTCCAGGAAGCCTATGACTTCCAGGTAAAGTATCTAGAAGAGGCATGCACAGACTACAAGAGCGTAGGCGTAGGCCGTGAAGACGGCAAGCATGAGGGCGAGCACATGTCCATTTTCTATAACAAGAAAACCACTAAACTCCTGAAATGGGGAACCTTCTGGCTTTCTGAGACTCCGGAAGTTCCTTCGATGGGATGGGACGCCGCCTGTTTCCGTACAGCCACATGGGCATTGCTCAAGGACAAGGCCAGCGGCAGGAAGTACTATTATGTCAACACCCATCTCGACCATGTCGGTTGGGAAGCCCGCAAGAATGGAATGAAACTCATCGTTGACAGGATCGACAGCATCAATCCCAAGGGTCTGCCGATGATCGTCACCGGTGACTTCAACATGACTATCGACCGTCCTGAATTCAATGACATGAAGAAGATGATGAAGAATGCCCGTGAGGAAGCTGTCAAGACCGACCATCACCAGACCTTCAACGGTTGGGGCAAGGCAAATCCTAACAGTATCATCGACTTCATCTGGTACAAGGGTTTCAGCTCATGCACCGAGTACGAAACCATCACCAAACCCTACATGGAGAGGAAATATATCTCCGACCACTATCCTATCACGGCTACTCTGATCTTCTGATGAAAAAGACATTCCTTTTCCTTATGGCAGCCCTCATGGTGCTGCCATTTGTAGATGTTTCCGCCAAGAAAAAGAACGCGGACATCAAAGTTATCTCCTATAATATCCGTTACGGCACAGCCGATGACGGTGACAACTCCTGGGAATTCCGCTACCCGGCATCATCGATGATGATCAACGACCAGAAGCCGGACATTTTCGGTCTCCAGGAAGCTTTGGATTTCCAGGTTAAGTACCTCGAGGAAGCATGTCCGGACTACAAGAGCGTCGGTGTCGGACGTGAAGACGGAAAGTCCGAGGGAGAGCACATGTCGATCTTCTACAACACGAAGACCACCAAGCTTCTGAAGTGGGGGACTTTCTGGCTGTCAGAGACTCCGGAAGTCCCGTCAAAGGGATGGGATGCCCAGTGCTACCGCACAGCTACCTGGGCACTGCTCAAGGACAAGGCCAGCGGCAGGAAGTATTATTATGTCAACACCCATCTCGACCACGTCGGATGGGAAGCACGTAAGAATGGAATGAAGCTGATTGTGGACAGGATCGACAGCATCAATCCCAAGGGTCTTCCAATGGTCATAACAGGCGACTTCAACATGAGGATTAACAGGCCTGAATTCGACGACATGAAGAAGATTATGAAGAATGCCCGCGAGGAGGCCGTCAAGACAGACCACCACCAGACCGCCAACGGCTGGGGCAAGTCCGGTCCTGACTCCATAATTGACTATGTCTGGTACAAAGGCTTCTCTTCCTGCCCACTGTACGAGACAATCACAAAGCAATACATGGGGCGTCAGTACATTTCCGACCACTACCCCGTGACAGCCACTCTGATCTTCTAAATGAGAAAGCTTATGATACTCATAGCGGCAGTTCTGCTGCCGCTATTATTGTCTGCCCAGGGACCTCTTGAAACAGGGACTCCCGAAGACAATGGAATGGACGGAGCCAAGCTCTCGCAGGTGGACAGGATCTTCAAGGAGGCAATCGCAGAAAAGGCAATCCCGGGCGCGGTTATTTCCGTGGTACGGGGAGACAAGATAGTCTATCTTAAGGCCTACGGCAACAAGTCTGTCGTTCCATCTGTCAAAAAGATGACCACCGAGACCATGTTCGACCTCGCCTCTGTCAGCAAATGCGTTGGGACCACTCTTTCCTTCATGCAGTTGATAGAGAACGGCCTGGTCCGCCTGACCGACAGGGTGGACATGTACATCCCCGGATTCAAGCCATGGGAGGATCCCGAGACAGGCGAGAAGGTGGACATCATCATCAGGGACCTGATGACCCATTCTTCAGGGCTGGATGCCTACATCGGAGTTGACAGTTATGTGGCAGAGTTTGGAGAGAACACTCCGGACGAACTGGAGACCTTCATCGCCACCCGTGTCAAGAGGAACTTCAGGCCAGGTACAGAATGTCTTTACAGCTGTTTGAATTTCATTACATTACAGAGAATCCTGGAAAGGGTTACCGGCGAGAGGCTCTGCGACTATGCCCAAAGCCATGTCTTCGATCCCCTAGGCCTCAAGCACACCTGCTACTTCCCTCTCAGTCCGAACGGCTCAAAGAAAACCAATAAGAAATTGAAGGAGCTGTGTGCCCCGACGGAAGTCCAGGCGGATGGCAAGCCTCTGGTAGGTTCAGTTCATGATCCTATCGCCCGCCGCATCAACAGCGGCAACTCAGGCAACGCCGGTGTTTTCTCTAACGCCGAGGACCTCAGCGTTATCTGTGCCGCGATCATGAATGGAGGCTACGGGATTCTCGGCCCCCTGACCATCGACCTGATGTGCAAGTCCCCGGAACAGAACGACCCCATCGTCGGAAGGGCTCTGGGTTGGGACAAAGACGGCATGAATCCCGGCACCCGCGGAGACATATTCGATCCAGAGACATCCATCTGGCACACCGGTTACACCGGGTCTTCGATAGTGATTGACATGAAGACCCAGACAGCTGTCATCATCCTGGCAAACAGGGTCCACCCTGAGGACAAGGGCAGCCTAGCCAGCCTACGCGCCAAGGTCGCCAACATTGTAGCCGGCGCAATCGTCAGATAAGCTCCCGAATGATTTCGTCTGAGGTGAAGAAGTGATACTCAGGGATGCGGATCCAGGCCGGCCCTTCGACAAGATCAGGAACCGGTACCAATGCCCTTTCAGAGAGAAGGCGGTCTACTGGCTCGCCGCCTGCCAGGGACCGGAGTTCTGCCTCTGGAAGGCCTGCGTCAGTCCTGAGCGGCAACATTATCCTCTCGATGCGGATGTCTTCCGGCGAGAGGATTTCTTCTTCCCGTGAATATTTGGACACGGAGCAGTTGTTCCATGAACGGACTCCATTGGGCGACAGGGAATGCGCACCGGGACCAAGTCCGACATATGGAACCCTCCGCCAATAGGCGCTGTTATGCACTGCCTCCCTCCCGGGAATGGCGAAATTGGAGATTTCGTAGTGATGGTAACCTGCCTCCTGGAGCCTCTCACAAAGGATGTCATACTGCCTGCGACATTGCTCATCAGAAGCCTCGACGTATTTCCCTTTTTCGATGAGTTTCTCCAAAACGCTGTCTTCTTCGATTGACAATTGATAGGCAGAGATATGTTCCGGCCCAAGGGAAAGAGTCTTTTCGATAGTATCGGTCCAGGTTGCATCCTCGAGTTGTGAAAGGCCGAAAATCAGGTCCACGCTGATGTTGTCCACACCACAGCGACGAAGGATCTTGAAAGCTTCTTCGGCCCCGGAAGAGGTGTGACGGCGGTTCATCCAGCGAAGGATGCCGTCGTCAAACGACTGGATCCCCATGCTGACCCGGTTCACTCCCAACCCCATCAAGCCCCTGACATATTCTTCTCCCTTTTCGACTATGTCCTCGGGATTCACCTCAATCGTAAACTCTTCCCAGCTGGGATTATTATTCATGCAGTCCCGAAGGGGTGTGCCAGCAGAACCTGTGGCCGCCCGTGGCCACATGAACGGGTGGCTCGCCGCAGGCGAGACGGGACGGAGCGCGGAGCGCGGAGGGTTCGGCGGCACAGCCCCTTCGGGCTGCATCCTAAACGAACCTCCGATAGAATAAAGAAAAGTTACTATTCTGGATAATACGTCGAGCGGAAGCACCGATGGGGTGCCTCCGCCGATGTAAAGGGTATTTACCGATGATGTAGCGGCTATCTCTTCGCACCGTGCGGCTATCTCATTGCAGACGGAATCTGCATATTCCTCGAAACAGGCCCTTATATTCTGCCCAGGAACCACGGAAAAAAATCCGCAGTAAGTGCAGAAATTCTCACAGAACGGGACGTGGAGATAGACCACCGCCTAGCGGAGCAGGAGTTCGGTCTTGCCGAGGAAAGCCTGGGCAGTGTAGGCCTCAACAGTGTAGATACCTGCCTGATAGGACGGGATGTCGTTCAGATAGATGCTGAGGTCAACCTCCTTGCCCTGATAATCAACCTCGCGGGAAGCCGAAGCAACCATTGTCTGTCCATTGTAGCTGAAGGACGTCTGGGTGCTGTTGGTGAGGAGGATTCCCTCGGGATCCTTGACCCTGAGGTAAACCCTGACCGGACCCTTCGGGGCAAGATCGTTCTCAACCAGGCTGAGGGAAGCGAGGAGCCTGACGACCCTGCTGCTTCTGTCGGTCACCTTGTCGGAACTGTTGTATGCTGCTACGCTGAGTCCCCTGGACTTGATAACGGAACCGGCGGCCACCTGACCGGAGAGGTTCTCAACCTGCCCCTTCAGCTCGGCGTTCTCTGCCCTGCTCGTAGCGGCCTCCTTGCGGGCGGCGGCGGCATCGGCAGTGAGCTTGTGGTTCAATGTGTTGAGGGAATCAATCTGGACAATATAGTTCCTCATTATGCTTCTTAGGGTACCAAGCTCCTTCTCATACTGGCGCATCTTGGCACGATTGGTAGCTTCGGTCTTCTGAATCCTTTCGATGAGCTGGTTGACTTCCTCCCTGGAGGAATCCAGTTGGCTGTTGACGGATTCATAGTCAGAAGAAAGGTTCTCATAGTCACCGCGAAGGGCAATCATCTGCTGGGTGAGGTCTTCCTTCTCAGCGTTCAAGTCTCTCACGAGCGAGGACTTGGAAGCCCAGATGTAAGCGAGGGCACATGCCATCACAGCTGCAACGGCCACGAGGCCCCACATTACGTTCTTCAGGCTTTTGTTCTTCTGCTCCTGAGCTTCGCGCTCACGGCGCTCCATGATAGGGTCAATTTCTGCCATAATATCAGGTTTATTAAATCAACTTACAAAAATAACAAAACTATTTCTTTTTCGTATATTTGTGAATACAGCAAAAATCACACTAATCATGCAATACCTTCGCAGAGCAGTTAAATACTTCTTTTGGTTTGCCCTTATCCTCTGCATCACCCTTGCAGTTATGGTAGCCCTTGGACTGGTCGAGGCCAACCCCCAGGATATGTTCAGGAACGGAACGAAATCTCTCTGGCAAATCGCCATCCTGTTCGCTGTCCTGGCTGCGATATATCCCCTGACTGGTTTTCGGAAACAAGAAGCTATCATTCCTGGAGAACTGTCCGAAATCAAGGACAAGGTCATCCGGCTGATGGGAGAGAAAGGCTATATGCTGGAAACGGAGAACGGAGAGGACATGACTTTCCGTCTCAAGAACGGTTTCAGCAGGGCGATGAAAATGTGGGAGGACAGGATCACCATGACCAAGGAACCAGGTGGATTCATTCTGGAAGGACTAAGGAGAGACATTGTTAGACTCATCAGTTTTCTGGAGTTCAAATTCAATAACAATGATGATTATTCAAAATCTTGATGACTATGAAAAGAGAAGATGAATTCAAGACCGTCATCACTCTGAATGATGTGATCAGCGCCCAGATGGTCGCAGGGATGCTGATTGAGAACGGTATTCCGGCCGCTGTGTTCGGAGCCGATTCCACCGCCCTGCTGAACACCGTCGGCAACATCGACGTCAAGGTCAATGCCGCTGATTATGATGCAGCGATGGAACTGATCAACGCTCCCGGTGAAGACGTTGACGAAGCTGAAGAAGAGACTGAAGGAGAAGATCCTGACGCCTAACCCAGGATGTGCGCGGCTGCCGCGCACAAGGCATCATAAAAGTCTTTCCCGTAGAGACTTGTCAATGGATCGCGGAGGAATTCATACACATGGATTCCTTCGCGTTTTCCTTTTTCAAAAGCATCTGTGCAGAGATGCCATCTGTGAAGGTTCAAGGCCAGACCTCCATTCCGGAGTTTGGTAACCCTTATCGGATAGAGCCAGCAGGAGCGGGGTTTACGGAAAGAACACTTGCCGGCAAAAAAACACCTCTCAATAGAACAGAAACAGCTCCCATCTTCTTCGAAAGTGGTGTAAGCGCACTCTCCGGTTCCATCTACTATAGGTGTAACAATATCACCTTCCCGGTCTATAATGAAAAACCCGTCCTTGTCCACCTGGGAGCGGCCCTGGGGGCGCATCAGTTCCGAATAGGCGGGATAATTCTCTTCCAGGTCATAGATTTCCGACTCCTCAAGAGGAGCCCCGCTGTCGCCGATTATGCAGCAGCATCCTTTGCAGACTGGGTAGTCGCAGGCGAAATATTCAGTGACAACCTCTTCAGAGACGAGGATGTCACCTATTTGGATAATGGTTCCGAAACTATTCCTGCAGTCTGACGACATATTCGATCCTCATTCCATCGGACAATGATCCGAAGACTTCCTTAACCTTGTCGGCAGTGACCCCCTTGATCTTGTCGGCATAGCCGGTAAGAACGTCCTTCCCTGCTGAATAACGCATCATGATGGCATCGGCATAGTTTCCAGGATCAGCCAGATAGGTGGCATATTCATTGGCAAGGAGTGACTTGCAGGACGCCAGTTCCGCGGAGTTGACTGGACTGGCAAATACTTCATCGATCGCCTTCCTAGCTGCAACCAAAGCTTCAGAGGTACGGTCCTTCCCTCCTTCGACACCCTTGGGAAGTCCTTCATCGGGAACAGGAGAGAACTTGAATATTATCTCTACCGCTTCCTGGGGAATTGTCCCGAACTTCTGGGACATGGAAACACTGAAACCCTGTTCCGCCATTACCCCGCTCAACTTTCTCTTGAGGAAAAGGGTTGCGACCCTGAAGGCCATATAACTCTCCGTCGTAAAAGAGTGGGGGGCCGCCATACCGATACTGATGCCAACTGGATGATATTCCGTGGTGTAAGTTGTCACTCCTTTCCTCATCCTGTACGACATAGGCAGCCGGACTGCAACGTTCTTGCTGACCCGGAATCCACCGATGGACTTTGAAAGATATTTCTGGACATCCTCCGACGGAAGGTCGCCGACCAGCACCAGGACTCCGTCATTACATCTGAGGAATTCCTTTGAGAAGAAAGTCTCAGCATCTGTCAGGGTCTTGGAAGTAAGACCCGTCGCAGTTTTGACCTCAGAATAGTTGTAATCCCGATACATCAAACTGTCGAGAACTTCTGGATTGAGCATCGACAGCTCAAGGTTTCTGTAAGATTCAAAAGCGGAAACGTCCGCCTTCCTGTCGTTTGCTACGGAAAGGAGGGCCTTCATAACAAGGGATAACCTGTCCTTGGGTGCCGTTCCACTGATCCTCATGTCTGTCACCCCGACATTGAAGTGCATGTCAACTCCATTGGCGTTGAGTACCTTGATGAAATTGTCCCCGGGGATGCCAGCGATTTGGTGAAGTCCAAGCATATCGGAAAAGAATGCTCCTTCTCCCTTAGGAAGGTCCCTGATGGTGGAGAAACCTCCTTTTATCATCATTGAATAGCTGAAACGGTCTCCAGTAGCCATTTTCTTGTAAATGACCCTCATTCCATTGGTGAATGTCCACATCTCTCCGCCGGAAACCGGTTCGGTGGCTGCTGTCTTAAGCTTGGACTTGCTCCTGTCACTCCAGAAGGCGGAAGTGTCCCTGGCTGTGGCCTTCCATGAATAGGAGGGTTTACCCAGCATTGAGATTCCATTCCAAGTGGACTTGAACATCATCTGGTAGATCCATTCATCATAATCTTCAAGGCTTCCCGTCCATCTGACCGAAGCGTTTTCTGTGTCTGAAAGGAGAGCGGAAACATATCCGTTGAAGAGCTTGAGCTCGGAATCCAGAGTCATATTCCTGGAAGTGAAGAACTTGGCCTTTGTAGCCGGGGTCGCCATGTCTGCTCCGTAAAGGTAGGCCGAGATGCATTGGCGGACTATCTCATCGTTGGTCTGGGTCTTTGACAACCGGTTCAGGACGGTCTCACGTACAGCCTTGTACTCATCGATGCCAATCCCACTCGTACCCAAACCGGCGAGTGTGGAAGCAACCGCCATGGAAGCAGGGATAATCTGGGATTCAGGCATTTCTACAGAGACAGTGAAGTGCTCGTCCCCAGAATCATCGGCACTGCCCACATGCCGGATGTCCATCGCG